>JABCPG020000123.1 GCA_013333195.2 Bacteroidia bacterium | reverse complement strand
GGCATTCCTAAGATGCGTATCGAGGAGGCGGCGGCGAGGAAGCAGGCTCGTATCGATTCGCGTCAAGAGGTTATTGTGGGTATCAATAAGTACCGTTTGGCCCAGGAAGACCCGATCGAGATTCTAAGCGTTGATAACACCGCGGTGCGCAATAGCCAGATTGCGCGTTTGGCTGAGCTGCGAAAGAACCGCGATGAGCAGAAGGTGCAGGAAGCTTTGTCGGCCCTCACGCGGTGCGTTGAGACGAAAGAGGGGAATTTGCTGGCGCTATCAATCGAAGCGGCGAAGGCACGGGCCTCGCTCGGGGAGATTTCAGATGCGTGCGAGAAGGTGGTGGGGCGTTACAAGGCGGTTATACGTTCAATTTCAGGAGTATATTCATCGGAAGTGAAGCAGGATCCAAATTTCAGCAAGGCGCGGGAGCTTTGCGACGAGTTCGCGAAGAAGGTGGGCAGACGGCCACGCGTGATGATAGCCAAGATGGGGCAGGACGGCCATGACCGCGGCGCTAAGGTTGTCGCTACAGGCTACGCCGATTTAGGTTTTGATGTGGACATGGGCCCTCTATTCCAAACGCCGGCAGAGGCTGTGAAGCAGGCTGTAGAAAATGATGTGCACATACTTGGTATTTCCAGCCTGGCGGCGGGGCATAGGACGCTGGTGCCTGAAGTCTTTAAAGAGCTGAAGCGTTTGGGGCGTGAGGACATTCTGGTGACGGTGGGTGGTGTCATCCCGCATCAGGATTACCAGTTCCTTTACGACTGCGGGGTTGTGGCCATTTTTGGTCCTGGCACGTCGGTTGCCCTTTCGGGGTTGAAGATGCTTGAAATTTTGCTCGAACAGCTGAAAGTGAACGGTGTCGAGTAGTTTTTAGCGCGTGTAGCGAAACGGCCTGCCTTCGTGAGAGTTCACGGCGGCAGGCCGTTTTTTTTACTTCGTACCACCTGGGCGCGAAGCGCTTAATCTACCTTAGACCCTGCTGAATACGCTTGGCCATCGGTGTGGCGAAAACAAAGTTGTTGAGCGCAGCATTTTCGCTTGATAGTATTTCTTTGTTGGTTCCTCGCCAAGCTATCTGCCCTTTGTAGAGGAAAGATACAGTATCCCCAATGCCTAGCACGGAGTTCATGTCGTGGGTGTTAACGACGGTGGTGATTGAAAATTCACGCGTGATGTCGTGAATCAACTCATCAATCACGAGGCTCGTCTGAGGATCTAGGCCCGAATTGGGTTCATCGCAAAAGAGGTACTTCGGATTGAGCGCAATGGCGCGCGCTATCGCGACGCGCTTTCGCATTCCGCCGCTTAGGTCGGAGGGCATCAAATGTTTAGCATCGCGCAGCTGCACGCGTTCCAGGCATTCCATCGCCCTTTTTTGCGCTTCTCGGTGCGACATCTGGCTAAACATATTTAGAGGGAAGAGCACGTTGTCCAGCACATTCTGCGAATCGAAAAGGGCGGCATTCTGAAAGAGCATACCAATCTGTCTTTGGAGCATACGGTGCTCCTTGGTGCCCATGGAAATGACATCTTTGCCCTCAAAAAGCACTTCGCCCCTGTCGGGGTAGAGTAGGCCGGCGAGTATTTTCAGCAGTACAGTCTTTCCTGACCCGCTCTGCCCGATGATTAGGTTAGTCATGCCGGTTTCGAATACGGCGTGAATATCTTTTAGTACCTGATTCCTCTCAAACGATTTGGAGACGCCCCGGGCTTCAATCATCCTAAAAACATTTTTGTTAATACTAGGTCGGACACCAGTATTGCTATGCTGCTGTCGACGACCCCTCTCGTACTCCGTCGCCCGACCTCTAAAGCTCCCCCATGCACGTAGTACCCGCAGAACGATGGTATGGAGGTGATTAGAAAACCGTACACCGACATCTTAATGAGCGCGTAAGAAATGTACCTTGGGTGGAAGTAGTACTGCAGGCCGTCGATAAAATCGACCGCGGATACGTACCCGAGATTTACCACTGCTATCCCTCCGCCCGCGATGGCGATCATGAAGCTTAGGGAAGTGAGGAGGGGGAAGAAAATAATCCCGGCGAGGATTTTTGGCAGCACTAAGTACGCCGCGGAATTGACGCCCATTACTTCGAGCGCATCGATTTGCTCGGTAATGCGCATAGTGCCAATCTCGGAGGCGATGCTGCTCCCCACTTTGCCTGCCAATACCAGCGCGATGATCGTCGAGCTCATCTCCAGCAGCACCATGTCGCGCGTGGCGAAACCCACAACGAAGGCGGGCATGAGCGGATGTTTAATGTTGATCGCCAACTCCACCGAGATGACCATGCCTATGAAAAGCGACACGAGGGCCACGAACCAAACGGAGCGCACCGCGAGCTCCCACGTTTCATGCACGCAGCGCCACCAAAAGATGCTGCTACGCGCGGGTTTCCGTAAGACTACGCCCAGGAACTTAACGTAGCTACCGACGAGAGTAAGGGGTGCGAGTAACGGATTTTTCATTAGTAAAATTAGGCTTCGTCATGTTCACCCTCCGGGTTGGAGTGCGCTACGTATCGTTGATATAGTTCCGGGCGCAGTGCCTTAGTTCGTTGCAGGGCGGCTTCGTGCTGCCAGAGCGCCACGTCGCGGTGATTCCCGGAACGACGCACTTTCGGCCCGGGCCAACCTCTAAAAGCGGCGGGGCGGGGGTACACGGGAGGGGCGAGTAGCCCAGCCTGAAACGAATCGCTGAGCGCCGAGGTTTCG
>JABCPG020000122.1 GCA_013333195.2 Bacteroidia bacterium | reverse complement strand
CCTCCGCTTCTCGCGGCACCGGGAGATCCGGGGGCGGGCGGCCTACCCCCGCTACGACAACTACGACGCGATCGAGGTGCCCTACGTTGACGCGATCCCCTCGGACTACGACGGGGTGATGGGCGTGCCAATCACCTTCCTGGATAGGTACTGCCCGGAGCAGTTCGAGATATTGGGTGCCTCTGAGAGTGAGGGTAGCGGGTTTTCGAATGGGCTTTGGCGGGCTGAGAGCGGCGTTGCGCAGCCGATGGTGGACGCGAGACGAGTATATAAGCGAATATTCATACGGAGACGCGGCTAGGATGGAATGGGCATCATGGGCGCGTCTCCGCCCGCGGCGTGGGTGGTGAACGATGCGAGCGCCGGTGTACTAATTCAAGGTGCAGGCGTGAGGGGGAGCTGTGGTTTGTGAAGCATTTACTTCCTGTTTCCGCTTCGCGAATCGGTTGTAGGAGTGCGCTGTTGCGAAGTTAGCGCGACCATTCGTGCGGATCCTCTTGGGGAAAAAGTCTTTAGGGGGGCTATTGCCTGGGGTGGAATGGAATCAGGATGCTCATCTCCTCGACGGCCGAATGGAAAAACTCGGAGGGTTCGTCATGCGTGCGTCAAATTTCAGTTTTATTAATTCCTTGTAGTTCAGCTACAAAGTACGAATCGTTCCCGCTTTGTCAAGTGTAGCCCATTGCTTCTAGGTAGGAAAACCTCGTTTCCTCCGCGCATGTGTTTTTCCTTGCAACAGACTCTCATGTTTTTATGGTTTTAGCACGCTATGAATTGTATTTTTATTATATTTGCGTGTCTAATGGTTTCAGAATGGAGTATCATTATGCAGCAACTTTTTTCTCCGAGCACGCTATCGCTTATTACTACATTTCGCTGCACTGCGGCATGCCCTTCGTGTTGCTTCGGCTGCTCACCTAAGGCGAGCAGCGTCACAATGTCGATGCGAAGCATGCGTTGCTACATTGATGCGGCTGTAGAGGCCTTCGGGGAGACGCTGAAAGTGGTTGTATTCACTGGGGGCGAGTGCTTTTTGCTAGGGTTGCGTTTGCGCCTCGCCATTGCGTACGCAAGCCATCGCGGTCTTTCGACTCGAGTTGTAACTAATGGATACTGGGCCACGAGTGTAGAGAGGGCGGTGCGCACGCTGCGGGTATTGCAACGCTGCGGGCTGAACGAAATAAATTTTAGCACCGGTGCCGGGCATCAGCAATGGGTGCCCCAAAATCGGGTTGTTAATGGATGTGTTGCGGCTGCGCGGCTCGCGATGCCATGCGTAGTGAATGTAGAGCAGCATGGGCATGAGGATGAAGGCTATAGGCTGTTTGTGGAAGATGCGCGGATTGCAGAACTTTTGGCGCAAAGAGACAAGGGTGAACTTCCTTCTCTGTTTGCGGTGATGGCTGGGGTCTGGATGGAGCAGGGTGCAGGCGTTGCAAGAAAGGGGACAAAGCGGCTAGTGGTGCCGTCAACGATGAGAGGGTGTGATGCGCTTTTTGATGCAATCTCGTTCTCTCCGATGGGGGAATTATATGCATGCTGCGGGTTGACCGCGAAGAGAAATCGGCATTTAAGTCTTGCGCTCCCGCGCTATCCCAACGGGAAGGATCTCTGCGAGGCGTGGGGCCGTTTCGCGGAGGATTTTCTGCTGCTGTGGATCTACGCGGAGGGAGCCGCGAGCATCTACAGTAGGTGCTTGCATCGTGGTGGGGAAACGGCAGCGGTAAATGGTATGCACTCGTGCGCGGTGTGCCAAATGCTATTTCACGAAGAAAGCATGGCGCGGCTGCGAAGCGTTTATGCGGACCACAGGTCTAGGGTATTTCAGCTGTGCCGATTGCGGCATCGGTTGCTTGAGGGTGAGTGTAAGGAAATGGGGTTAAAATTTTAAATTAGGTAGTGGATATGGCGAAGGTTAAACGGAGTTTACTAATGCTTTTGCAGCGTCTGGCGGCCCGCGCGCTGGCCGGCGCGATGGCGCTGGTTATATTCTTCGAGTCGTGCACGCGGTACGACATCACGCCGAGGGAAGAGGCGGTGCTGGCCGATGCGCAGCGACGGGCAGCGCGAGATGCGGAAAGACTTCGGGGAGGCTACTCCCCAGCGATAGGGCTCACAGCCGAGGATAGGGCTTTCCGAGAACGCCTGGAAGAGGTGATGCAGCGCGCGAGCCGGTCGCCCGAGGAGGCGAGGGCCATTCTGGATGAACAGGCGGCACTGCGAAGTGGCGATGCGCAACGGCTCGATGGGTTCACGCTGTCGCTTGTGCGGGTGATGGGCGATGCGGAGCTGCAGGCGGCGATAGCTGCAGGCAGTAAGGAGGCTATCGTGTCGCGGTTGATGGCGCTGCGTGGAGAGGTGAAGGTGGATGGGGCAACGCGGGAAAGGCTGCAGCGGATGGTGGAGGAGTATGGGATAAATATTGAGAACGGTAGTGGATATGCTGAATTGGTGCCCGAAGCAGTGGTCTTTTTTGTGTTAGGAGTAGTTTTTGTGGCCCTAGTTGTCGCGGTGGCCGTAGGGGCGGTCTCAGTTGGAGGCGTGGGAAGTGTGGCAGCGTACGCGGTCTGTGAGGTTAAGGTTTTAGGTTCAGCAGTGGATAGACCAACCATATTGGCGTATGGTAGTGATGCCTTTCTCGTGCTGGATAGCCTGCAGGATGATACCCTGCGCGCCAGCGTAGAGGCCGAGCTGGCCGCCCGCTATGAGCGAGACGTGTACGAGTTCCTGGCGGTAGCCTACCCCAGGGAGGACCCGCGGCAGCTGCGAATGCTGGCATCAAATGTAGTGAAGGG
>JABCPG020000121.1 GCA_013333195.2 Bacteroidia bacterium | reverse complement strand
TTCCCCGGGAATTTTAAGGCGGTGCCGGATTTTGCGATAGGCGTGCAGGGAGAGGTGGTGGGCTGGGATTTCGGTGAAGCGGTACACCATGTGGCAGAGCCTATTTTTGGCGTAAAGAGGGAGCAGTGGAATGTGGCCTATCGTAAGGTGACGGCGCATGTTTCGAAGGCGTTCAATGTGTTTCAGAAGTATCGTTTTAAGGAGCCGCTCTACATCCCGCCGATTCTGGTGTTCACGCAGCAGCAGAAGGCTTTACGTTTGAGCGTGGGGTGCTCGGTGGATTACCGTTGGATCACGGCTTCGCTGTGGGTTCGTGAGAGCTTGCTGTATGAAAATCATGCGGCAGCGTTCTCGGTAGGCTACGTGGGGAAGCATTTTGAGATGGGGTATACATACGATATAGGCTTTTTGCCTGGCGGTTTTCAGGGGCTTAACGCCTCGGTGCATGAGGTCTACCTGTCGCTAAAGTTCCCCTACCCTCGGCGCTCGGCGCTGGGGTCCTCGTACGGGGGTAAGAAGAGAAGTTTCTTTGGCAGTTCGCGGGGTGGGAAAAAGGCGTACAAGAGTAGAAGCGCGCGGCGGTGAGCACGGGTATTTGATAGTTGCGTTTTGACGAACGGTTGAAAATTGTTGACGGAGCGCAACAAAGTGAAGGGAGTTTCGTATACAGGGTGGAAATGGTTGTTGATTATAGAGTAAACCATGGCTATGAGTGGAAATAGGGTGTCAATTTGGTTGGTGGTAGGCGTTGGGGCGCTGCTCGCGCTGGGCGGGTGCAAGAAACGAAATATCACGGCGTCCAATCAAACGGGGTGGAATTATAACGACCCGAAGTTTGGCGGTTTTGAGGTCGTAGAAGGCTATAAGCCGATTACAGGGCCGGGCTTGGTGTTCATCGAGGGCGGAACATTTATCATGGGGCGTGTGGAGGAGGACGTGATGTTCGACTGGAACAACACGCCGCGGCGTGTTACCGTGGCGTCGTACTACATCGATGAGACGGAAGTTCCGAATGTGGCCTACCGTGAGTATCTCTACTGGTTGGCCAGGGTGATGACGAGCCATAGGGATGTGTATGTGAAGGCGCTCCCGGATACGCTCTGCTGGCGTTCGCCGATGGGCTACAATGAGCCTATGGTTGATAACTACTTTAGGCATCCGGCCTACAATAACTATCCCGTGGTGGGGGTGAGCTGGACGCAGGTGGGTGACTACGCGCATTGGAGGAGCAACCGTGTGAACGAGCTGCTTCTGGTTAAGCGCGGCGTGATGCCCCTTAACCTTAACCAGCAGGATCAAAACAACTTTGACTCGGATGCCTATCTTCTGGGTAGATATTTGCCGGAGGATCACAAGGGCCTCCCGAGCTTGAAGCCGGGCGAAGAGGGCACGGGTAGGCGTGTGGGGCTTGAGGATGGAATCTTGCTGCCCCGTTACCGCCTGCCAACGGAGGCGGAGTGGGAGTACGCGGCCTACGGATTGAAGGGTAACACCGTGGAGGAGACGGTGGTAGAGCGGAAAATTTATCCTTGGAACGGTCATAACGTGCGCAACGATAAGCCGAAGGAGCTGGGGAAGATGATGGCGAACTTCGTGCGAGGCAGGGGTAACTACATGGGTACGGCGGGTGCCTTGAATGATGGTGGAGATTTTACGCAACCTGTGGATAGCTATTGGCCTAATGATTTTGGCCTGTACTGTATGGCAGGAAATGTGAATGAGTGGGTTCTCGATGTGTACCGGCCGTTGACGTATCAGGATATGGATGAGTTTAGGCCTTTCCGTGGCAACGTATTTCAGACGTGGGAAACCGATCCCAATGATCCTACGCAGGTGGCGGGTGTGGATGAACTCGGACGTATTCACAAGCGCGACATAACAATTGAGGAGGCCGCCGACAGGAGTAACTACGATAAGGCGTACTATGTGAATTACCGTGATGGTGACGTGCAGTCGGGGCTGGAGTATGGGTCTGCCAAGAGTCTTCCGCCGATGTACGATACGATGTCTACCAAGGATATGTACTACTCTGGCGAAGGTGCGGATCATGCAGGCATGACGACTCTAATTAGTGACCACGTGAGGATATACAAAGGAGGCGGTTGGCGCGATCGTGCCTTTTGGTTGACCCCGGGAGCGCGTAGGTTCTTGGATGAGAATCAGTCTTCGAACGACATTGGGTTCCGTTTGGCAATGGATGCGGTAGGAAAGCCAGCAGCAGCGGATCGCGATATGATTAAGCCCTGATGGTCCGTTTGGAATGTATGGATGGAGCAAGGCCGGCAGTTTTCTGCCGGCCTTGCTCCATTTATGGATTGATTGGTAAAGATCGGTTTGGATGAGGTGAATGATTATTCTCTGGGGAGCTTGTCGGTGCGAAGTTTTTGGGCGGTGCTGTTTTTTTAGTAGTTGAGAGACGCATCATGCATGGGCATTTTACCGTGTGTATCAGATGGGCGGAGTGAGTTTTTAGCTAGGGGACAAAACCGGTTGTAACTGTTTCTTCAGGTCGTATGTTTTTTGCGGGATGCTGAATTTTGTTGTTTGCGCCATGCGCTTATTGCCCCGCTTGAGTGTCGCGCAGATTTTTACGCCCATTACCAATCCTGCGCGTAGCCACTGCATTTTATCCATATGTTTTAACAAGAGAATGGGGTGCTTACTTGGTGGTTGAGGGTTCGTGTTGCGTAAAAAAGCTTTTCGCGTTGGCAGTGTCCGTTTGACGGGTATGCGCGCGTGTTGCGCCCGCGGAGTCGTTCCCAGGGGTGGGCTTGAGGGGCGGTTTTGAGGCGTTCCCATGTGGGGCGCAAAAAGAGTTTTCGTGGTGTTCGCGGAGCCTACCGCGCAGAGGCATAGGGGCTTGGGGTTGTTCGGAATGCGTTTTTAGCTAGAGAAAAACCGATTGTAACTATTTTTTCAGGTCGTATGTTTTTTGCGGGATGCTGAATTTTGTTGTTTGCG
>JABCPG020000120.1 GCA_013333195.2 Bacteroidia bacterium | reverse complement strand
TTGGGGTGGGGGTGGATTCCATGGGCGCGGCGCATATACAATCGTGAGAGAGGCTGCTAAGAGGAGGTCTAACCGCAGAAGTTAGATTACCCACGGTGCTAATCGCGCGTGGTGCGGATTTGATCGTTTACGATTGGGGCTGTTTTATAAAAACGGGCATAAGCCAACAAATCTATTTTCCCACCGCGACCTGGCGAGCCTAGAAATATCGGATTTGAAGATTGGCGATGCGGTAAAGTTTTTAATAGGAGCGCGGTGGGAGAGGAGGAGTAGCATTACGCCAAACAGGTGATATTGGTACGTGAGGGAGGGGGGGCAGAGGTTTTATGAACAAAGCGCGGTGGGTTTTAGTTTTTGGGATTTTGGGGAGAGAGGCGGTATGGGAGCTTTTTCGTGGGTCTGTGGGCGCGGTAGGGGCGGAGATGAGAAGGCGGTTATGGGAAAAAGAGGTTGATTTGTGGGGTTAGCGTTGCGCATAAATAAAAAATTCGTACCTTTGCGGACGATTTCAGAAGGTGTCCTATAGTGTAATTGGCAACACGTCTGACTCTGGATCAGAAGAGTCCAGGTTCGAACCCTGGTAGGACAACAAGCGAGAGAGAGGCGGGTATGGCGTAATTGGTAGCCGCGCAAGACTTAGGATCTTGTGCCGTGAGGCGTGAGGGTTCGAGTCCCCCTACCCGCACAGATTTGTAGACGCAGACCTTGTTCGGTCTGCGTTTTTTTTGCGTGGGTACGGTAGGGAATGGTGAGAGGTTTAGACAGTGAGCGTAGACGAAGCGTTGCGCGCGTGGAATTGCGAGGGGGTATCCGTTTCTACGGTGGGGCTAGAGGGTGCGAAGAGAGAGGGGTTTCCCTTGAGCTATCATAAACTACCAAATCTCATCAATCTATTATAATATAGCAGTTTGCGTAAATTGTTAGATGTAAGGAAACATTGCGGCGCGAGAGCCGTAAAAGTAGCGTAAGGGAGATTACGGTTTTAGTGTTATCTTCGCGGGTGCATTTTCAGGGGAAGAGAGAGAATACATAACTTGATTTATATGAAAAGGAAAAGTTGGTCGTGGGCGGTGGTGCTGTTGCTTCTGGTGGGTGTTGTGTCTATTGCTTCGTGTTCTGGGAGCAAAAAGACTCCGTGCCCGGCCTACAGCGGGATCCATCTAAGCGTTCGCTAACGTTTGCTAAGGGGGGCGGGATCGAGGCTTGGTGCGCTATAGGCGCAAAGAGGTGAGCCTGGGGTGTTGCGCGTAGAGGGGTGAGAAGATGGCGGTGCAGGGTAGCGGCTGGGCGATTTTCGTTCATGTGGAGTATACGAATAATAGTCTGATTGGATGAAGCGAGTTTTAGTAGCGACAGGTGGCGGTGATTGCCCGGGGCTGAATGCCGTGATTCGAGCTGTGGTTCGTCGGGCGGCGCAGGAGCGCGACTGGGAGGTGATAGGGAGTATAGAATCGTACAATGGCATACTCCGCGAGCCGATGGAGATTCGGATTCTCAACGAGCAGGCGGTGTCGGGGATTCACGTGCGCGGAGGGACTATTATTGAGACGACGAATAAAGGGGGGCCTTTTGCCTGGCCGATAAAGAATCCGGATGGGACGTGGACGTCGGTGGACCGGAGCGATGAGATGCTGCGTAAGCTGCAGTACCTAGGGGTGGATGCGGTGATAAGCATTGGGGGCGATGGATCGCAGCGAATAAGCCAGGCGTTGTACGAGAAGGGTTTGAACATCATTGGAGTGCCGAAGACGATCGATAACGATTTGTCGTCGACGGATTTCACCTTTGGCTTTCAGACGGCGGTTCAGATAGCGACGGAGGCAGTTGACAAGCTGGTAACCACGGCGGCCTCGCATAACCGAGTGCTGGTTCTGGAGGTGATGGGGCGAAATGCCGGTTGGATAGCCCTCCATGCAGCAGTTGGAGGGGGAGCGGAGGTGTGTTTAATCCCGGAGATACCCTACGATTTGCAGAAGGTAAAAGCACGTTTGGAACAGCGTTACGCCAGGGGAAAGGGCCATGCGATTATTGTGATTGCGGAGGGGGCGAAGCCGAAAGGCGGTGAGGTCACGTCGGAAAAGAGCGAGGAGATAGGCTACGAGAATTTGCGTTTGGGCGGTGTGGCGCATAAGCTGGTGCACGATCTGAAGGCGATAGGATTTGAGTCGGATATGCGTGAGACGGTGCTGGGCCATTTGCAGCGCGGAGGCGTACCGGTGGCGTACGATAGGGTGCTGGCAACGCAGTTTGGGGTAAAAGCGTTTGAGATGGTGCTGGAGGGGCGCTTTGGCGAGATGGTATCGTATAGACACCCCAATATTATTTCAGTGCCGCTCGTGGAGGCGGTCATGCAGCCCAATCTGGTGGATCCAGATTGCTACCTGGTGAAGACAGCCCGCGGGATAGGGATTAGCTTCGGAGAGTGAGTTTTTTTACTGCACACATTTTTTTTGAGGGCATTGCGTGTTGGGCACTGGTGGTGCTGGTTGGGGTGAATGGCGCAAGGGTGCAAGGGGCGGATACGTTGCCAGCCGCGTTTCGTAAAAGCGGGAGTACTGATGCGGTGCGCGATGGTTTGGAGCGAAAATCATTTTGGCGCGTGGGGTATTCGGCCTCGCGCGGTGCAGCGGTGGTGACCAAAGAGCGTATGCTGCCGCTGGTCGAGGAGGTACCTTGGAGTGTGGGGGTTCATGTGAGCCGTGATGCTCTCCCCACGTCGCGGTGGGCGCGCGACCTTGGGTTTCCGTCGCTATCTTTTTCCTATCGTTTCATTCGTTTGGGGTCGGACCGGGCGTTGGGTTACGCGCATTGCGTGTACTCCTCGTACCGGTTTTACTTTTTGCGTCGGTCGTGGCTGGAAGTTTCTAGTAATGTTGGGGTGGGTTTAGGCTTTCTCCCGAAGCACTACCGTCGTGGGACGGTGGGGTATAACTCCGGCGTGGGGTCGTTGGTCAACGTTTACTTGGAGGCGCAGGTGGCGTTGTCCTGGAGTTTGGCAGGAGGCGTAACGTTTGGGGTGGCAGGAGAGTACATCCATCTATCGAATGGAAGCTTTCGTATGCCGAATTCGGGGCTAAATTATCTATTTGGGACCCTGCTGCTTTCGCAGGCACTGCTTCCAGTGAAGCGCGGAGAGGCGCGCTGGCCGGCACCGGCGCCATTGCGCCATTCGCTGTGCGTGGATGTGGCGGGCAGCGCGGTGGAGCGCGGTGTGCCCAATGGTTTGAGGTATCCTCTGTGCGCGGTGAGCGTAAGCTATTTCTACGCGGTGGCCCGGCGGGTTGCGGTAGGAGCGTTGGCCGATGTGTACTGGGATTTCAGCCTTTCCCATGAGGTTCGTCAGGGTAGATTGCCGGAGCAGAGCGTATGGCGGATGCCTACTGTCAGCGTATTCGCGGGGTGTAGAATGCATCTAGGGAGACTTATGCCGGAGGTGATGCTGGGCTATAATGCGTACCAGGTACAAAAAGATTTCCCCTTCGCGCTGCGCCTGGGGCTTCGCTATCGGATAGCCCCGTGGTGCGAACCGTTTGTAGCGGTGGTGACGAAAAAGGTACGGGCGAACCACATAGCCTTTGGCGTTGGGGTAGATCTGTTCGAGTCGTTTAGGGGGAAAGAGCATCGTGATGCGCAGCATTAGCCGATTGGGGATGGGGAGTCGACGGATGGTGGTAGCGCTATTCCTAGGTCTAACGTTGCTGCTGGGCAATGCGTGTGAATGGTTTGGGCAGAGTGATAAAGTGGGCGACAGGGAGCTAACGCTTGGCCCGAGCGTTACGCACTTTAAGTTCAGCGGTGATTATGAGATAAACTATATACGTACAGTTGGTTCTGAGCGTAGGGTTACGTTGCGAGGCGATGTTCAGAAGTTGCGAGATGTTGAGCTACGGGTGGAGCAAGATACCCTTTTCGTCGTAGATAAGGCGCGGAAGCGGTTTGGGCGTGTGTCGAGACGTTTCTGGGTGGAGGTGGTAGGCGCAGCCCCTCAGGAATTTGTATTGCAAGGGGGACGTTCTTTAGAGGCGACCGAGGTTGGGGCTGGGCAGCCATTGGAGTTGCTGTGCCACGAGTTCACGGGGGATGTCCATCTGGGCGGTACTTTTTCTTGGATAGGGGTGTGTGGTTACGATAGCTACGGCGAGATAGAGCTACGGGGCGAATCCCAAAGCGAGTTTTTTTCGATGTTTGGTGCGCAGCGCATCAACGCGGAGGATATGCGCGCAGCGTACGTTGGCCTAGAGTGCGGTCGGCTGCTGGGCGCGCGGGTGTATGCAACCGATTCGTTAGTCGTGCACTGCATAGAGGCCGTTGATGTGTACTATAAAGGTAATCCGGGGATACGCGTGGTTGCGGGGAATGGAGTTTGCGGTACAATATTGCCCCTGCGGGAGTGAGGATATAATTGGGGCGCTGGGTGAGGATTCTGGTTGGGATTCATCATGCATTGGTTGTTGGGTTTTTTGCTAAGGTTAATGGGGTTGAGCATGTATGCAATCATTCCTGCTGCACCCGGTGGAGTGCGGATAGATGCCGGCGAACCCGAGCGTATATGTTCCGAGAAGGTCGATATCCTACGTGAATTTGGTTGTGCAACTAGATGATAAATTCGATTGAGATTACTGATTGATTGTAAGTTGGTAATACGTTTTAAATGCCTTATATAGCATCACATTCGTTTTTACAGTAGCCTGTTAGGAAGTTCCTCCTCGTGTGATGCTGCGCAGCCCTGCCTGTGGGCGTGGAGGTCATTGCTGCGCGGGGTTGAGGTATGATAGTAGGAGGGTAGTTGGCTCTGAGAATATGAAATTTTGATAGCACGGAGGGAGGCGCGTATGTTTAGACTTACAGAGGGCATAGGGGGAGTGCGCATCGGTTCGCTATGGCTACTATGCGAAGTGGAACGAGGGCGGATAGTCTCAACGCAGTGGAGTACGACATGGGAAGGCGATGAGAGCGAATCGCTACGCGCGCTGTACGAGGCGGTGCGCGTTGATGGGAGGGCTGCATCCCCATATGTAACGCTTCGATGCACGAGCTTCCAACGTCGAGTGTGGTGCGCCGCTATGGAGATTCCGTACGGGAGCACGAAGAGCTACGGGGCGGTTGCGCAAGGCATCGGCTGCCGGAGCGCGCAGGCGGTGGGCCAGGCATTAAAACAGAATCGGATCTACTGGTTTGTGCCATGCCATAGAATTGTCCGAGCGAAGGCAGGACTGGGAGGATATCGCCCCGGGATATCAATAAAGCGCGACCTACTGGCGTTTGAAGCGTGTACGAGTTGAGGTTGGAGTTGCGAAATATGCTGCCTTCTCTTGTCTTTAGCATGGGGCGCAAGGGAGGCAGGGCGAACCATTTTGAAAGATTGGGAAGGGAGTGCCGAGCCTCTGGGGCATCAGTGCAGTAGAATTTTATCAGCGCGTTGCGTTAATGGTAGAAGGGTGGCGAGTAGATTTTCGGGGTGAGCATTTGTTAAAGTCGTGTAAAAAATCGTACCTTCGCGCTGATTTAGCAGAAGGGGAGTTGCAATGGCAAGTATAAAGGAACTGAAGAAAGAGATAGATAATTCATTCGCTGAGCTGGGCATGTTGTGCCATGTGGCAATGGCGACGGCAGAAGACACAGCGCGTGAAGATGAGATAGCGGGGGTGTATTCAGATGCGGTGGATAGGGTTGCGGAGGTGATGAAAAAGGTGAGCCAGCGTAGCAAGGAGATGAACGCGAAGGAGGTGAAGGCATTTTTTAAAGCTATCCGCAAGGAGCTGACGGAGCTTTTTTCCGGTTGCATCGATCAGGTGTCGAAGATGGTTACGCTAGATTCTGCGGCGCAGAGTTAGTGAGAAAGAAGGCATTGGGGGGAGGGGGCTTCTGTTTTTAGATAGCCCGTGGTGGGCCTCCCCCTGATTTATAGACGGCAGTTGCGCTTCGCATCTGCCGTTTTTTTTATGGAAATTATGCGTGGGACGGAAAGGTGCCCGGCGATTGATAGAGCGCTGGCTGTAGCTGCGCGGTAGGCAGATTCCGCTTGCGTAAGGGGTTTAAATGGAGCGTAAGGTTGGGGAGGGATCCTCAGTTCTAGTTTCGGTAGGGTTTGGTACTAGCCTTGCACGGGCGGAACTGTAGAGTATGGGTGCGGTGGCACTCCGATGAGGTGATGGGCAAAAAAAAGCCATCAAGGCGATCTGCGCCTTGATGGCAGTAAGATTTCTAGGCATTAATGCTTTTTAAACCCGCACTCACTTCGTGGTGTCGCCGGTGTTAGGTTTTGTGCCGATAGGGGATTGGCCCGCGATTTCCTCCCGCATGAGCGTATCGGCCTGAATGTTTTTCATGTTGTAGTAGTCCATGACCCCCAGGTTTCCATTCCGCAGGGCTTCGGCGGTTGCGAGCGGGATTTCGGCTTCGGCCTCAATAACTTTAGCCCTCATCTCCTGCGCTTTAGCCCTCATCTCCTGTTCGGTAGCGACAGCCATGGCTCTTCTTTCCTCGGCTTTTGCCTGCGCGATATTCTTATCAGCATTCGCCTGATCGATTTGTAGCACCGCGCCTATATTACGTCCCACATCGATATCGGCGATATCGATTGATAGGATTTCGAAAGCAGTGCCGGCGTCGAGCCCTTTGCTCAATACGAGCTTGGAGATAGAATCTGGATTTTCGAGGACCTTTTCATGCGATTCCGAGGAGCCGATGGAGGATACGATCCCTTCCCCTACGCGCGCCAAGACGGTTTCTTCCCCCGCGCCTCCCACGAGTTGCTTAATATTGGCTCTAACGGTGACCCTTGCCTTGGCGATTAGCTGAATTCCATTTTTTGCCACGGCCGTTACGGGCGGGGTGTTGATAACGCGCGGGATGACAGACATCTGGACGGCCTCATAGACATCGCGTCCCGCGAGATCGATGGCGGTTGCCATCTTAAAATCGAGAGGGATATTCGCTTTTTGGGCAGAGACGAGCGCGTGAACGACCTTTGGCACGTTTCCCCCCGCGAGGTAGTGGGCCTCCAACTCGTTCCGATTGAGCGTGAGCCCTGCCTTTGTCCCCTCGATGAGGGCCTGGACGATGACTCGAGGCGGAACGCGTCGCCAGCGCATGAGCACGAGCTGAAGCAGCGAGACGCGTACGCCAGAAACGAGGGCCGAGAACCACATTCCCACGGGAACGAAGTAGAAGAACACCCAGAGCAGCGCGAAACAGGCTGCGATTGATACTATAATTAGCGTGATATCCATCGGAAATGAAAGTGTTAAAGGTTAATCCAGAAATACAAGCGCTGTGTAACGGTGCAAAGGTACTAAAAACATGGGTAGGAACATGCTCTCCACCGTTAAAGGGGTGGACTGTGTAAAGAGGTATAGTAGCCGCTTGAGGTATTTTACCGAGGGAATGAAATAACGGGTTGAATTGTAGAGAATTGCGTGACGTGACGTTATGCCCATATGGGGGTTTGTGCATTTTTTTTGAATTTTCGTTGTGGTAGCAGAGGGGAGGTGTGGGTTCTACGCGCATAAGAAATGCTGCGTTTGCGAACGTATTGCGTGAAGGAATCGGGAAAATAGTAACTTTGTGGTGCAGTCAGTCGCGGTAAGTTTGTAATGTAAGAGGAAGAGAGAACATGGGCGTGGGTTATGATGTAAAGGAGGAAAAAAGCCGTCTGCGTAGAGAGCTGCGCCAACGGCTGGCGAATGTGACAGATTCTGAGAGACGCGAAGAAGGGAAGAAGGTATGCGAGGCGTTAATGACGCTGCCTGAAGTGAAAGAGGCGTCAACAATTATGGCGTATTGGGCTATGCCCAATGAGCTTCCAGTGGAAGATTTTGTAGAAGCGTGCGTTCGAGCGGGAAAGAGGGTTGCGTTGCCAGTGGTGAAGGGAAGCGATCTAGAGCTGCATGAATACCAGGGGCGGGAACGACTGGTTGCGGTTCCACCGTTCAACATACTGGAACCTAGCGATTCTCCCGCAGTATCCCCACTACAAGTTGAGGTTGTGATAGTGCCGGGAGTTGCATTTGATAGGTCTGGCGGGAGAATGGGCCATGGGAAAGGATTCTACGATAGATTATTTCCCTGCATGGTGTCCGCGCGGTTGGTGGGGGTTTGTTTATCCTGCCAAGTGGTGGAGCGAGTGCCGCTGGAGCCGCACGATCGGCGAATGGATCGCGTGGTATTCGCCCAATAGGGGCAACGAGAAGTTAAGGATAAGTGCTACGCCCATTGCGTGTCAGAGGAGGGGGTTTCCATTCCTAGGTTGCGTAGTTCCGCAGCAAGAGAGAAACGTGTTTTGAGAGCCTTTGGTCCGTTCCTGTTTGATTCTATCCTCCCCACCGATACGGGTGGACATTGACTGCCCATATATCAAGAAGAACGTTGCACTGAAGGAGTGGGCCGAACGTTCCTTAGGATTTGGGCAAAACCGCGGCCTTAATCGAGAAAAGTAGGTAGGGTAGGCGTTGATTGGCGGGTTAACGCTGGCGGTTGGTGTATACCATTAGGTAGTAAACAAGCGTTGCCAGCGATCCTAAAGCTGCCACGACATAGGTGTACGCCGCGGCCCGTAAGGCCTTTTCGGCAAGTTCCACGTTGCCGCTATCTACGATATTTGATTGGCGTAACCACGCAATGGCGCGTTTGCTCGCGTCGATTTCTACAGGTAGCGTGATGAGGCTGAATATTGTTGTAAATGCAAATAGGACTACGCCTGCTAAAAGCAGGAACGGAAATACATTCAATAGCAGGATACCGGCCAGAATAACCCACTGGACCCACCGCGAAGCGAAGGAGACAACAGGGACTAACGCGGAGCGCATGGCGAGGGGGGCGTACGCCCGAGCGTGCTGCACTGCGTGCCCGCATTCATGGGCTGCCACAGCAGCAGCCGCAACGTTGCGCTCCTGAAATACGGATTCGCTTAGGCGTATGGTGCCACTGCTGGGGTCGTAGTGGTCTGTCAGATGCCCCTGCGTGCTAACGACTTCAACGCCGTGTACATTTTCGTCCCGCAGCATCGCCACGGCCACATCGCGCCCGGACATCCCGTTGCGAAGCATTACCTTGGAGTACGCTGCGAATTTTCGCTTTAGATTTGCCTGCACCGCGTAGCTTAGCAGCGCGATTCCACCGAATATAATCCAAGGTGTCCAAGAATGCATAATTTTAGCTTTTGCAGTTGAGCGTTTACCGATTAGAAATTGGCTGCCTTGGAAATAGAGATTTGCGTAATCTTCTGCGTTGCGTTGGAGTCCTTCAAGAAGATGGAAACACGGAACGAATCAGACTGGCATTGCAGAGTGCCTATGATAAAGCTGTTATTGTCCCGGTTGTTGCGGTGCTGAACCGAGAAGCTCGAGGGAGAATATTTGCGGAAGAAGGTGTCGAGGACGACGGCGGCCTGCTGTTTGGCGTAGACATTCTCTTCGTCGAGGATACGGATTTCCACGGTGCTATTGAAGAGCAGCGCGAGCTCCGCGGCATCCCCCGCCGCAAAAGCATTTTCGACTTTGGCGTTCGGCTGCGCAAGGGCAAAAGATAAATTTGCGAGCATTAGCAACGCAAATAGCGCGCTACATTTCGTAAATGAAGATAAGTGTTTCATTTCAGTCAAGATGAAAATTACAGGGAGATGTCACAAGATTTATGCCATACTCATGGAGTGATTTTTTGCGGTGAAGGTTGCGTGCATAGTCTGCTGCTACTAGTGTAAAGCGCATTGTTTGGTGAAGGATAAAAAAAGAGTAACTTTGCCGCGTTATAAGGAGCAAGGAGTCTTTGAAGGATGGCAGATATAAGGATACGCAAAGGGCTTGACATTCGGCTTGTCGGTAAGGCGGAGAAGGTGTACGAGCGGCTAGGCGCGGCTAAGGTTTACGCGGTGCAGCCCCTGGATTTCCCCATGCTAACACCGAAGATGCTGGTGCACGAAGGGGATTCTGTGAAAGCGGGGACACCGCTATTCCATAGCAAACAGGACCCCCGCATAATGTTTTGCTCCCCGGTTTCGGGGAAGGTGGCCGCGGTGGTGCGCGGGGAGCGGCGTCGTGTGGAGCGGGTAGAGATTTCTCGTGAAGAGGACGAGTTGGCATACGAAGAAATGGGCGCAGCGCTCCCTGCATCGCTGAGCAGAGATGAGATTTTATCACGGATGCTCACGGGTGGCGTGTGGCCGTTCGTGCGGCAGCGCCCGTATAATGTTGTGGCGAACCCGGACGTGAAGCCCCGCGGTATATTTATTTCGGCATTTGACACGGCCCCGTTGGCCCCGGATCTTGATTTTTCGATTAAGGATGGGGGCGAGGCTTTTCAGGTTGGGCTGGATGCACTTTCGAAGTTGACGGATGGAGATGTGCATCTTTGCGTTGGGGCGACGTATCCTGCTGCAAAAGCATTTGCAGAGGCGCGCGGGGTGCGGTTACACACGGTGAGTGGGCCTCATCCTGCAGGTAATGTCGGGGTGCAAATCCATCATATTGCGCCGGTGGCAAAGGGAGAGGTGGTGTGGACGATAAATCCTCTCGATGTGGTGATTATAGGGAGACTTTTTTCGGAAGGGCGCTATGATGCTCGCCGCGTGGTGGCGCTGGCGGGTTCGTGCGTGGCTCGCCCAAAGTACTATATGGGCATGGTGGGAATGCCGATAGAGCAGCTGGTGGAGGGGCAGGTTGAGGAAAGCGCGAATGCCCGCTACATAAGCGGCAATGTGCTGTCGGGAAGCAATGCGGGCAGAAAGGGTTTTCTTGGTTTTTACGATACGATGGTAACGGTGATTCCAGAAGGAGATCACTACGAGTTTATGGGTTGGGCTCGCCCCGGTTTCGGTAAGTTTAGCGCGTCCCATTTGTTCCCGTCGTTTTTACAGCCGACTAAGAAGTATAATCTCGATACGAACATGCATGGGGGAGTGCGTGCGTACGTGGTGACGGGTCAGTATGAATCTGTTTTTCCGATGAAAATATACCCGGTGCGGTTGATAAAGGCGATACTCGCCCGCAATATAGAGGAGATGGAAGATTTGGGAATATATGAGGTTGCGGAGGAGGATTTTGCTCTATGTGATTTTGTGTGTACATCAAAGATAGAGCCTCAGGCGATAGTTCGGGAGGGTTTGGATTATTTGATGAGAGAATTGAATTAAAAGAAGGGCCGACAAGGCATAGTAGGCAATGGGATTACGTAGATATTTGGATCGCATAAAGCCGCGGTTTTCTCCCGGAGGCAAGTACGCGAAACTGCATTCAACGTTCGATGCGTTTGAGAGCTTTTTGTACACTCCAGCGACGGTGACCCATAGGGGGAGTCATATCCGCGATGCGGTTGATTTGAAACGAACGATTAGCGCGCTGCTGGTGGCGCTGCTCCCCGCGCTGATATTTGGGATGTACAATGTGGGATTGCAGCACGCGAGGATGACGCTTGGGGAGGGAATTCCCTTTTGGCCAGCGTTTGTGTACGGCTTCTTACGGGTGCTGCCGATGCTGATTGTGACCTACGCTGTAGGTCTGTCGATTGAATTCGGAGTGGCGCAAGCGCGCGGACATGAGGTGAATGAGGGTTTTCTAGCCACGGGGCTGTTGATTCCCATGGTTTTACCAGTAAGTACCCCCCTGTGGATTGTGGGCATCGCAACGGCATTTGCGGTGGTGTTCGGTAAAGAGGTGTTTGGCGGTACGGGAATGAATATCTTTAACCCCGCCTTGGTTGCGAGGGCGTTTCTATTCTTTGCGTACCCCAAGTACATGTCGGGCGATAGCGTGTGGGTATCAGGCATGAATGCTGGTGGTACGGCGGTGGTCGATGGCTATAGCGGAGCGACGCCGCTGCTAGTGGCGTCGAGCGAAGGGTTTTCTGGTGCATCCCAGCTGCCGAGCATGTTCGATATGTTTATGGGCTACATTCCGGGTTCGTTGGGAGAGACCTCAACGCTGTGTATACTGGTGGGAGCGTTGATCCTTCTACTTACGGGAGTAGGTAGTTTTAGGATAATGTTTTCGGTATTTGCTGGTGGTGCGTTGATGGGTTTGCTGTTCAATGCGTTGGGATTAAATGCGTACATGCGTTTGCCGTTCTATTACCATTTTGTAATGGGGGGATTCGCATTTGGAGCTGTATTCATGGCGACGGATCCTGTGACGGCTGCGCAGACGGGCGTTGGTAAATGGATATATGGTCTGCTGATAGGAATGTTTGCGGTGTTGGTTAGGGTTTTGAATCCGGCGTACCCGGAGGGGATGATGCTTTCAATATTGCTAATGAATGCGGCTGCACCGTTAATAGACCATTTGGTAGTGCAGCGTAATATTGCGCAGCGGCGAAAGCGTGCGAAGCTGGTTGCGCTACGCGGGGCTCAGCAGTAGGAAGCGGAACAAGAGGAAGAAAGGGAGTAGGAATGAAAAGGGAAAGCAACTTGTACATTTTTATGTACTCTACTGTGCTTATAGTGGTGGTAGCCGTGCTGCTTGCAGTTGCGGCCACAGCGTTGAAGCCGGCGCAGCTTGAGAACGAGCGAACAGAGAAGCGAGTGCAGATACTCTCCGCGATAGGTGTGACCGGCGAGGTGGAGGCTCAAAAGGATAAGAAGGCGTATGTGCGGAGCCTTTACGAGAAGTATATAGAGAAGGAGTTGGTGGTGGAACCTAGCGGTGCTGCTAGGGAGGGTAATGAGGCGTTCGAATTAAAGATGGACGAGCAGCTCTCGTCCTACGAGAAGAATGGTTCGGGGGTGTTTCCGGTGTTCATTGCGCGGCTGAACAATGGGGCTCGTAAATATATATTTCCGCTGGCGGGTTCTGGCTTATGGGGGCCGATATGGGGTTACCTTGCGTTGGATGACGATTTGAATACAGTGTACGGTGCGTCGTTTAGCCATAAGAGCGAGACCCCGGGTTTGGGAGCCGAGATAGCTACGGAGCACTTCGCGAATGAGTTTAAGGGGAAGCAGCTCTACGAAGGGGAGGCCTTTAGATCTATTGCAGTGGTAAAAAGCGGGGCTAATGGGCCGTACGCGGTAGATGGTATTTCGGGCGGTACTATGACAAGTAAGGGTGTGCAGCAGATGCTAAAGACATCGCTTTCCGTGTATGAAGGTTATATAGCGAAACTGAGGAAAGGAGAGGTAAATGAGCAATAGTTCGTTATTTTCGAAAGCTAATTTGGCTTTGGTAAAGGCACCGTTAGGGTTGAAGAATCCGGTTACGGTTCTGGTACTTGGTATCTGCTCATCGTTGGCTGTGACGGCGAAGTTGAAGCCGGCGCTGGTGATGGGGATTTCCGTGACCGTAGTAACGGCGATGTCCAATTTGGTGCTTTCGTTGCTTCGCAAAACGATACCGAACCGGATTAGAATAATAGTGCAGCTGGTGGTAGTTGCGGCGTTGGTTATTTTGATAGATGAGCTTTTGAAAGCTTACGTCCCGGACGTGAGCAAGCAGCTCTCGGTTTTTGTGGGGCTGATAATAACGAATTGTATCATAATGGGGCGTATAGAGGCGTTTGCGTTGAGCCACGGCCCTTGGCCCTCGTTTTTGGACGGATTGGGCAATGGCTTGGGGTATGGTATGATTTTGTTCGTGGTTGCCTTTGTGCGTGAGCTATTTGGCTCGGGGCAGCTATTGGGGTATCAGATTATACCGAGCAGCTGGTATGCGGCGAATGGTGGTTTTTATGAGAACAATGGCTTGTTTATAATGCCTCCGATGGCGTTGATCATTTTGGGTACTATAATCTGGATACAGCGTTCAGCGCATAAGGAGCTGTCGGAGGAGAAGTAGGAAGGTATCGATGAATTAGTGTAGAGGAGCTTAAGAATAGAGAGCGATGGAGAATCTGTTGAGTTTGTTCGTGCGGTCCATCTTTGTGGACAACATGGTGTTTGCGTTTTTTCTCGGTATGTGTTCTTACCTCGCCGTGTCGAAAACGGTAAAAACGTCGGCTGGGCTCGGGATGGCAGTGGTGTTCGTACTGACGTTGACCGTACCCCTTAACTTTCTGATTGATCGCTATTTGTTGCAACCGGGTGCTTTATCTTGGTTAGGAGAGCGGTTTGTGGGCATCGATTTGAGCTTCTTATCGTTTATAACCTTTATTGCCGTGATTGCCTCGTTCACTCAGTTGGTAGAGATGGCGGTGGAAAAGTTCTCACCGAGCCTGTACAGCTCTTTGGGAATATTTCTTCCATTAATTGCGGTCAATTGCGCGATACTGGGCGGGTCTCTCTTCATGCAGGAAAAAGATTTTTCAAATGTTGGGGAGGCGACAGTATATGGTCTTGGCTCTGGGCTTGGTTGGCTTTTGGCCATTGTGCTGTTGGCTGCGATACGAGAGAAATTGGAGTATTCTAACATTCCACGTCCTTTACGTGGCATTGGGATTGCGTTTATTATTACAGGTCTGATGGCTATGGCGTTTATGTCTTTCATGGGCATACAGTTGTAGCTGGCGTAGCGTAGTTAAGTCGGAAAAGAAAGTTGAATTGATTATGGAAGTGCTGTTGATAGATACGTTACTGGTTTTGTCCTCGGTTGCTGTATTCTTGCTGGTGACGTTAGTATTGGTGGGTTTGCTGCTGTACGCCCGGACGAAGCTAGTTCCGGCAGGCAATGTTGAATTGTCGATCAATGGGGGAGAAAAGAAGTTGACTGTGGCGAAAGGCGGTTCTCTGCTTTCCACTCTAGGTGAGAGCGGTGTGTTGATGCCTTCCGCGTGCGGCGGAGGAGGTACGTGCGGCACATGTAAAATTCAGGTAATGTCCGGGGGTGGAGTGATTTTACCGACGGAGGTAGGCTTCTTCAATCGTAAACAGCAGCAAGATCATTGGCGGTTGGCGTGCCAGGTGAAAGTGAGAGAGGATATGTCGCTGAAGCTGCCCGAAAGCGTGTTGGGCGTAAAGAAGTGGGAGTGTGAGGTCGTTTCGAATAGAAGCGTTGCAACTTTTATTAAGGAGTTTGTTGTAAAACTTCCCGCGAATGAGCATGCGCATTTTAGATCGGGGGGCTATATTCAGATTGACGTTCCGAAGGTCGTGGTGGATTACAAGGATATAGAAGTTGATGAGAAGTTTAGATCTTCGTGGGATCATTTCAAGATGTGGGATTTGAAGATGGTGAATACTCAGCCGACCTATCGTGCCTATTCTATGGCGAATCATCCTGCGGAAGACACCATTATAATGCTTAACGTTCGTATTGCGACCCCACCGTTTGATAGGGTTAACGGAGGATTTCAAAAGTTAAGTCCAGGCATTTGTTCTTCTTTTATATTCTCACGTAAGCCAGGGGATAAGGTTAACATCTCTGGCCCTTACGGTGAGTTTTTTCTTGAAGAGGGTACGAATAATGAAATGATGTTTATCGGCGGCGGTGCAGGTATGGCGCCAATGCGTTCGCATATATTTCACCTGTTCAAGACGTTGAAGACTAAACGTAGGGTTTCCTTTTGGTATGGGGCTCGTTCTAAGCAAGAGATATTCTACCAAGAAGATTTTGAGGAGATTGCGAGAGAGTTCCCGAATTTTTCATTTCATATAGCTCTGTCTGCACCTCTCAAAGAGGATAATTGGACGGGCCCAGTGGGGAATATCCATGAAGTTATTTACAGAGAGTATCTCTCCAAGCACGATGCGCCAGAAGATATTGAGTACTATTTGTGTGGGCCCCCGATGATGACCTCATCCACTTGTAAGATGCTTTACGATTTGGGCGTTGATGATGATATGATTCATTTTGACAATTTCGGAGGGTAGAGGGTTTTCTTTGTTTTTACACCATTAGCGCAATTTTCTCTTTCTGGTCAGCTTTGCGTTGCGGTTGTGTGGGTAGTGTCAGCTTTTAGATGAGATGGAGATGTGCATTTGCTGTGGGTTCTCTGCTTGATGGGTTGTTCTTTTGAAGGTTCATGTACACTTTGGGCGTGTGGGTATTGCCTGCACGCCCATTGTTTTTTATTGTCAATTGTGGAAGCCATCTCGCACGAAGCTTTTCGAGAGCTATAATGTATAATACTAAGCTCTGCAGAATTACGCTGCGTGATTGCCTTTGTGAACGGCATCACTGCTAGGGTAGTCTCAATGGAATTAAACCAATGCGCAGCGTTCGCTGTTAGCTGGAGAGGATGGGTTGCGGATTGCGCTCTTCGTATGGATAAGACATCCTCTTGAAATCGGAGGAATCTGAAGTGAGTCCGTCCTTGAATTTTCGCGTAAAGCTCGGCTGCAATACGCTAGATAAGATTTAGGAGACCAACTTGTTTATGATTAGGCGGAGTCCAGTATATCAGCGTTTGGAATCTGATTCGTGGCGTGTTTAGACCCATGTAGAACTCAATGCAAAGTCCGAGGCGCAAAGAATCCTGCTGTTCGCTGATTCTTTTAATTTTAAGTTGAGGAAAAGGGAAGCGCGTACTCTGGTTGTACTACGTCAATCTACTGTAGCGAGTTCTTGCGTTGCAGGTAGCGTTCGTATTGGGTTGCACGGCTGTAACCTAGCATGATGCCGAGGATGAAATCCTGTTCATCGGAGAGGGAAGATAGTTGCGTGATGTGGAACATTTCTATAATCTTCACGCATTTAGGATCGCCGAAATACACATTGAATCGACAGGGCGATACCGGCTGGATGATGTAATCAATGTGCTGTCTTTGTAAAAGGGCTTCGGTAGCTTCCTTTTCGTTGGTAATCATTGTATGCAGCACGAGACTCCTTAGCCCCTTTCGGTACTCGTATATGTGATGGCAAAGGATACGAAAGTTTGTCGAGAGCATAATGTTCTCGACCCTCTCCCGTTCAACAGCCAAATCAATGTCCATGTCCCGTTGTTCGTGAATGCAATCGCACGAACTCGCCTCGTTGAGGAGGCTGTTCGTGCGTAATTGCGTTGATGCCATTATTGGAATTTCGGTTTTATCGCGGCTACCCAAGTTGCGATGCGTCCGTCTGTTTTGTCCGCTTGATTGTCCGCATCGAGTGCTAGACCAACGAATTCGTCATTCACCACGGCAATGGAGCTGGAATGCTCGTATCCGTCGGTATCCACAGCCCCGATAAGGGTTACCCCGCGATCCTTAATGGCTTCGTATATGTGACCCATACCGTCGCAGTAAGTATCACCGTAGCAGCTCTGGACGCCCATCCCGAAAAGAGCAACAGTTTTACCAGAAAGATCTACTTTGGCAAGATCGTCAATAAATGTTGCCATCGAATCTTCCAAATCCCCTACGCCCCAGGTTGATGTACCCAGGATCAAGTTAGCGTATTCGGAGACCTTGCTGGCCGGCGTATTGCTCACGTTGAAGAGGTCTGCCTCGCTGCCGAGGGCCTTTTGAATCGCTTGCGCCGCAGCCTCGGTATTTCCCGTAGACGAACCGTAAAAGATGCCTATTCTTTTCATTACTGTACATTGAATTAATTTTCAACGCAAAGTTAGCCTATAGGTTAGAAACGTTCTGTCCTTAATTTTGGGTATTTGTACCGTTTTTCTTAACCGAAAAGTGCCATCGGGAGCACTACCTACGGTACGATCGGTTTACTGCTCGTTTATTTCTAGCGTCATGTGGTCAAAGCCTGCAACGACGTTAGCGGGTAGAGAGTATGCCCACTGCATTGCGGGCCCCATCTCATGGCTAATGTGCGTCAGCACGGCTCTGCGCGGTGCTATGCGGCTTATGGCTGCGATAGCTTCAGAAAGACTATAATGCATTACGTGTTTCTCGTGTCGTAGCGCATTGATAACTAGCGTATCGAGATCTTGTAGTTCCTCGATGCTCGATTCTGGAAGGAGGCTACAGTCAGTAATGTATGCAAAGCTTCCTATGCGATATCCGAGAATAGGCAACGAGCCGTGGAGGACTCGAATCGGTTTAATGGTGAGATTCTTTATGGAGAAGGGCGTGAGAGCTGATGGAATCGTAGTTGGAGAAATCTCTGGAGCGCCAGGATAACGTTTCTCGGGTGGCATGAATGCGTATGGGAAGCGGCTAGTGAGAGCAGAAATCACTCGTTCTTCTGCGTAGAGGGGGATGCTGCCGCCGCACGTCCAGTTAAACGGTCGAATATCATCGAGCCCTGCAATGTGATCGCTGTGCTCATGGGTAATAACAACTGCATCGAGCTTTGTGAATCCATTGGATAGCATTTGATAACGGAAATCGGGCCCTATATCGATGGCGATGCGCGTTTCGTGGCTCTCGACTACTGCGGCAGTTCGTAAACGTTTATCATGCGGGTCGCTCGATCGGCACGCCTCGCAGGAGCATCCCACCACGGGGATGCCCTGCGAGATTCCTGTACCCACCAACGTTACACGCATAGATAGACGGGGTGTGCGGGCTACGAGTGCAATGTTTTTACATGCTCCTCAGCGAATTCTCGGCCGGCGCGTAGCGCACGTAGGTTTAGGTCTACAATATCCGCGCCTTTGCGTTCGAATTGCGCCCGCACTCCGTTCTCTAATTCCTCGAAAGGCGTTATTAGGAACGGAGAGGCTGCACCGAGCATTACCATATTAGAAGCGCGTAGAGAGCCTGCGGATTTCGCCAGCTCATCGGCATCTACGAGTACATAGTGGGGAAGAGCCTTGATGCGTGCAATGATCGTATCAACATCTGGATAGTTCGGGATATTCACGAAGCTATTGCTGCTGGTAATGAGATACCCATTGGCATTTAGGTATGGGAGGTAACGGAGACTCTCCATGGGCTCGCTCGATAGGATGATGTCGGCTGCACCGCGAGGAATCAGGTCTGATGCGATGGGGTTCTCGGAGATTCGTAGGTGCGATTGAACCTCTCCGCCCCGTTGGCTCATGCCGTGGGTTTCCGCCTGCTTTAGATACAGGTTACACCGTACGGCGGCCTCACCGATGGTGGCTGCCACAGAAAGAATCCCTTGGCCGCCCACGCCCGCAAGTATGATGTCCGTTTTCTTTACGTTTTTGCTATTCATAGTGCTTGTTGCTCTTTATAGGGTGGGTCCTACGCGTTGTCCTTTTTCTCTGCTGCGTTTTTGCGCTGTCTTCGCGCGTAGGTTTGAACGCACTCCCGCTGGGGGATAATCACCGACAATCCTTTGTAGGAAAGTTCCTCCTTGAGGATCGACACATTTTCCTCATGGTTCTTTTTGAGCGGCACCATCGTTCGGATATGCGCCGGGTCTACGCCTATGCCCTTACATATTTCCACCAGCCTGCCGGTTCCCGCTGAGTCTTGGCCGCCCGTCATGCCCGTCGTGGAGTTATCGGAGATGATGACAGTGATGGGTGTATTCTCGTTTACAGCGTCCAGCAGGCCGGTCATCCCGCTGTGGGTGAAGGTTGAATCGCCAATTATAGCCACTGAGGGTACAAGTCCAGCGTCTGCTGCGCCTTTGGCCATAGTTATGGATGCGCCCATGTCGACGCAGGCGTTAATCCCATTGAAGGGGGGTAATGCCCCAAGCGTGTAGCAGCCGATATCTCCAAAGACGCGACCTGTCCCATACTCCGCTATCGCTTCATTGATCGCGTTGTACACGTCGCGATGCCCACAGCCGGGACACAGCGCTGGGGGGCGGGCTGATAGGCAGTCTGGCACGTTCTCGCCCTCTGCCATTGGGCGGCCTATGGCAGAGGCCACATCGTTCGGGCAGAGCTCCCCCATGCGCGGCAGCGTGCCATCAAGCCTTCCTGCAATAGGCTTCACGAGGTTTAGAAGTCCACGTATCTGTTCTTCTACGAAGGGCGCACCCTCCTCTATAACTATCAGCCGTGAGCAGTGGTCGTAAAGCTGTTTTACGAGCGTGCGGGGGAGAGGGTAGTGGGTAATCTTGAGGAGGGAAAAATCCCCTAGGTCGCCTTCGAGTGCCTCGAGTAGGTAGTTGTAAGCAATGCCCGTGGTAATAATTCCTGTACCCTCTTTTTTCCCAAGCGTTAAGGTATTGTATCTCGATTCCGCGGAAAGTTGCTCCATCGTCGCTTGCGAGGCGAGGAGGCGTTTGTAGTTCTGCTTGGCTATGGCGGGGAGTAAAACGTATTGCCGCGGATTCTCAGGGAGTTTCATTGCGTTTTGCGCACGTTGGGAGTCATTCAGCGCTACGCCTGCCCGGGAATGCGCCATGCGGGTCGTGATGCGGAGCACGACCGGCGTGTTGATCTTCTCCGAAAGTTCAAAGCCGTACTGTACCATTTCGTATGCCTCCTGTTGGCTCGATGGCTCGAGGAGGGGTATCATGGCAAATTTGGCGTAGTAGCGGGTATCCTGCTCGTTTTGAGAGCTATGCATCGCGGGGTCGTCCGCGCAGACCACCACGATCCCTCCGTTCACCCCCGTAATCGCAGAGTTCACGAACGCATCGGCTGCCACGTTCATCCCAACGTGTTTAAATCCCACCATTGCCCGTCGCCCCGCGTAGCTCATCCCCAGGGCGGCTTCCATCGCGGTCTTCTCGTTCGCCGACCATCTCCGGTGTATATCTCGTTCGGCCGCTATGGGGGAGTTCTGTACGTACTCCATAATTTCAGTTGATGGCGTGCCCGGGTATGCGTACATCCCTGAGATCCCCGCATCGATGGCTCCCTGCGCAATGGCCTCATCGCCAAGCATGAGCCGTACTTTCTTGCTCATAGTCGTCTGTTCTGCTTTGCTGTGGAATTTCTTCTTCCCGGATAATCTCCCTTACTCGCTTTCCACGTGTTTTCACAGCACGAAATTACGGAATTACATTTAGAAAACCGCGCCGAGGGGCAAAAATAGAATAGATTCAAACCATAGGCTCGCCCCCATGGGCTCTCAGGATCGTTCGCTATTTGTGTTGCAAAAAAGTGCTAGGCGTTACCTAAGCCGAGCCAGGGCCGTTTCCACTCCCCGTACTCGATCTCCCACGTTGACTAAAACCTCGGCATCGAGGGGAAGGTAGACATCTACGCGGGAACCAAATTTTATAAATCCCAGTTCTTGTCCACCCGTCACGTCGCGCCCCTCTGATGCGTAGGTGACGATGCGACGCGCTACTGCCCCAGCCACCTGCCGTATTAGGATCCGTTCTCCCGACGTGTGGGTTATAACCACAGAGGACCTCTCGTTCTCTGTCGATGATTTGGGAAGCCACGCCACGAGGTACTTCCCCCTGTGGTGCCTTGAGTAGCTTACTGTCCCGCTGCACGGGTACCAATTCATGTGCACATTCCACACCGACATGAAAACAGAGATTTGCAGGCGTTCCTGGTTCTCAAAAATCTCCGGTTCGCGCACCCGCTCGACCGTTACTACCGTTCCGTCGCAGGGTGAGCTGATGGCTAGGGCATCGTGCGGCGCGTGCCGCCTACTTGTGCGGAAGAAGTAGGCAACGAAAATCAGGAGCAAGGCCAGCACGATTGCCATAATGGCAAACAGAACGTTGGAAAGGTACGCGAGCAGTAAAGCTACAATTGTGAGCGTAATAAATATGGTGACGGTGGCTCGTCCTTCCCTATGTAGTGGCATATCGATGTGCTTTGTTTTATTTTTAAGGTTTTTCAACCCTCCTGCGCAAAGGTACAAATTTTTATAGCTTCTTGCTCCGTGGGGATGCGGAGGGGGAAGGAGTAATGAGGATTTGATGAAAATAATGTAACTTCGCCCGCACTAGGGAAATTTTCTCATGAAAATGGAGATACGTCAAACTTACTACAGGGATGTGTCGGCCTTTTGGGCCGTTCTTTCCTTTTTGGGAGCGGTGGCATTGTCCTTCTGTACTTCGCTGATCCTTGTGCCCGTTGTGTATTTTGCGCTTGCACCATTTTTTTATGCTATCTACCTAATCGCTCGGCAGCAGAAGGTCTCGCGGGGGTGGTTGCTGCTCGTAAATATCGTTGTCGCTGCTGCCGGAATAGGGCAGCTTTTTTTTCTTGATAGCGCCGGGGAGTTGCTCTTTCTAGTGGTGCTGTTCCCATTGCTGATGTGCGTTTACTACGTGCCCTACTGGACAGCGTCGATAGGCGTGGTATATGTTGGAGTCTTTGTGGGTTTGCTCGCTTCGCCATTGGCGGCTGCGTTGGTGGAGTGGAATGCGGTTAACATCAAGGTGGCTCTTTTACTGGTTGCTGGAATTCCCATGGTAGTCCTATTGCTGAGGGTGTTAGTCGGATCTCGGCGGCAACAGCAGCCGGGGAAGATCAATGTCGGGACCGGCGAACAGCAGATGTTTAATCTCATCGTTGCCCTTTTTTACCGTTTACGCACCTTGCTGACCAGTTTAAAGGGGGCTATGCAGATTTTAAAGGGCGAGCAAGCCCTCGAACCGCAGCAGCAGCTAGATGTCAAAAGGATGCTCGAAAACTCCGTGGTCGCGTTGAATGATGTGGTGGATAGCCTTTTCGTTTCGCGGAGTTTGAGCAGCAACTCCGCTATACCCGAGCAGTTCGACCTACATGCTAGGATAAAGGCTCGGGTAAAGGCGCATCTTGAGCTGTTCGATTTGGACGATATGCCAGTTTTTTCATTCGATCCCTCGCTGCCCCAGTATGTTGAGGGCGACGGTGCCTATGTCGATCAGGTGGTCACTAAGATACTTGGGAGCATTTTGAGCGACAATCTTATGGCGCATGAGCAGCTTAATGTGAGTACGCTCGTGCTCGGGGCTCCTCGGGGGGAGAGTCTGCTGGTGAAAATCGTCTTCGAATGCGGCCAGTTGGTATCGAAAACGATCGACGATGTTTCCCTTTTCAATGATGGGCAGGAAGCTTTGTTAGGGGGGCTTCGCATTCGGCGTGCTGCTCGGGGCGTTGAGGTTTCGTTTACCGCGCCTTTTGTGCGGGTTTCGAAGCTGCATCTGCGGGCGGATGTGGTGGAAGTGGCAAAAGTTGAGCTGCAGCCCCGTTCGCGTAGTGCTAGCGAGCGCCTCGCCGAGGCAAAGATCCTTATCGTGGAGGACAATGCGATCAACCGACGCGTGATGGGCATTACGTTGCAGCATGAAGTCGCCTCCATTACGCTCGCGGAGGATGGGCGTGAGGCTGTTGACCTCGCGGCAAAGAATGGGTATGATCTCATCCTCATGGATGTGCAGATGCCCGTTATGGATGGATATAAGGCTACTCAAAAAATTCGCGAAATGGAGTACGAGCAGGGATGCGGGGAGCACGTCCCTATCATCGCCCTCACGGCTTACGCGTTGCGCGGCGATCGTGAACGTTGTCTGCGGGCTGGTATGGATCATTATATCGCGAAGCCTTTCCAGAAAAATGCGTTGCTGGCCGCTATGGCCATGGTCTTGTCCAAGGCAAGACGACAGGTTGAATAGGGCTGGGCGTTCCATGGTGCGCCGCGCTTTATACCTAAACCTCATGCGGCGGTTTGACATCTCCTTTTTTGGGGGGCTACCTTTTTCCTAAAAATGCTGCTTTTTGTGGGAAGCCCTTGCGGGGCAGTAGGCGAGTGGAGGGGAATGCGGTTCGTTTGTAATGAATTCCATCGCGATACGTGGTAAGAGGCAGGTGATGCGTGTAGCCTCAAAAATCATTTTCATTTCGTATCAAGCCATTCCATGATAAATTCCTAACTTTGTCGCGTATGTCATGGCCGCTCTGGTTTTGAAGCGTAGCCGAATTTTCTAGCATGGGCGTGTGGGCGGTTCTTCGCTCCGTGAGCGGTCGCTGCGATAAACGTTCAAGTGTTGGGCAATATTGAGGGTAACGGTATGAAAGGTTATCAGATTTTGAGGGTTCTTCTATTTATGGCGATGGGAATCTGGCTCACCGCAGAAACGAAGGCGCAAGGTAGAACGGAGGTGCTTGTGGTCGGTACAATTCACAGTGGGCACGATACAAATCCGAATTACTCTGACCAGGATATTTTGAATATTTTAGGTACTTATAGCCCCGATGCGATTTGTGTAGAAATACCACCGTTTTACTTTAGAAGACGCTCCTATCTCAAGGAGATGATGATTGCTTCCATATACGGTTTTGATAATGGCAAAAAGGTTTATCCTATTGATTGGTGGGATACTTTACATGATGCCCGTGCGGAAAGACGACGATTTGTTGAAACGGACGTTTATAGGATGAAAAGCAAACTGGTCGATTCGTTGGAAAAAAGCAACCGCGTAATGCGGGCGTTCGTCGAGAAGTACGGTACTCTGGATAGCATCTGGAGAGGCAATGCAATGGGGTACGAGTTTTTCAACGGCAAGGAATTCAACGACTACATACGCGAAATGTACTCGATATCGATCGCTGTGTTTGGGGATGGCTGCATGAATCTGTATTCTGAGCTGCGTAATGCCAAAATGATGGAATTAATCAACGCTGCTATCGCTGCAAATAGGGAAAAACGTGTTGTGGTACTCACTGGGGCTGAGCATAAGTACTACTTTGATAGTATTTTATCGAAGCAAGGGGAAGTACGGTTAGTTAGCTTGGAGGAGCTGTTACCGTTGAAGACGGTAACCCCAACCCCAAATGTAGTAGCCTTCATGGAAAGCGGTTTGGCAAAGGGTTACTACGATGCGTCGGATGCGGCTTCCGTGGATGTTTTGTATCAAAACGCATTGGTTCCTCTGATTCATGGGATGGGAATGGACGAGAATCCTAGCCTTGTACCGGCTAAAAACCTTGTAAAAGCCGAATCGATTTTGGCTGAATGGGAGTCTCAGCGTGGAGAGTCAGTGCCGTTGCGGTTTGAGAGGGCGTGGGTTAAATTTTTAGAGAAGGATTATCTTGGAGCCATTAGGGTATCGAAGAGTATTGCTGGAAGACTGGATGAATTGCCAAGAGAGAAGCATTGGTTCTTTGTCGCGTACTATTGGCGCAACCTCGGTTTCTGTTACGACATGACCCACCAGCGTGGTAAGGCTATAAATGCGTATCGGGAGGGTAAAAAGGCGTGTAGGGCGCTGGGCGTTAGTATGGATTTTGCCGAAAAGGAAATCTATAAAAACTTTGAGAATGAGCCTTACCGCGGGGAGCGAAACGAGCGGTGAGGCTTGGCGCAGACGTTACGTCGGGTAGGGGGCTGTCGGAGTTCTTGCACCCTGTTCTTGGATGCAACCCCTTGTTGGGGGAACTTGGATTTGAAAATTCACGCGTGCGCCTGTCCCGAGCGGGTAGCATTGGGCGTGGGTGTGCGAAGGAAAAGGCCTTTTTTAGGGCTTCAGGCGTTCCCTGCGGAGGCGTGGAGCACCCGCGCGGCGGTGAATCAGAGCTTCTTCGAAGCGCTACGGGGTGACGAAAGGAAAAGCAGCGCGCCCGCTTTCGGTTCGAATCCTATGCGGTTTTTTCGAATCATTATTCCTCTAACAGCTCCAAGATTTAGCCGAGTCTCATTGTGGGGTGAGCTGGCTTCCTTCTATGGATAAATGGCCTGTCGCCCGCGCTTATTGCAAATGGAGAGGGGAGATGGTGCTGTGGATTCGTCTCTCCTATACCTACTTTACGGCAAATCTAAATCTTCAATATCATTAAACAGCCTGATGAGTGCTCTACCGACGGCGTAGGCTAGATTAACCGGCACCGCGTTGCCAATCTGTTTGTACTGCTCGGCCATACTTCCCTCGAACTTCCAATCGTCCGGGAAGGTCTGTATTCTTGCGTACTCGTTGACAGTAAGAGGTCTAGCTGCTGTCGGGTGGCATCTTTCCGTTTGCTTCATGGCCGGGGCGCACGTCAGCGTTAGGGAGGGTTCGTCCATGTGTAATCGTCGGGCTATACCGGTCTTGCCGCCACCCGCGTAGTAGCTGGCCTTCATGTATTCTCTCTGTATTGCATCCGGCAAATCCCTCCAAAACCCACCTTCTGGAACCATTTCCATAATCTCTCTTTTGCGTTTAGGGTACTTTAGGCCAATTGATTCGGGCACATCGCTATCGTATAGAATCCCTTTATAGAAAGCGTCTCTGAGCGTTACTATCCGTTCGTACGGGTCTGGCCATTTAAACTGTATCTTCTCGGCTATATCGTTGCGAATAGCTATGAGTATCAGCCGTTCTCTTTTTTGCGGCACCTGGTACATTATGGCTTTTAGCACTCTGGGTTCTACCAATGTGTACCCTAGTTCGGCTATGGTTTCCTTGATTATCTGTAGGGTCCTACCCCCTTCGTGCGAGGATAGACCCTTTACATTTTCTCCCATGAACACTTTTGGGGCTGTCTCCCTTACAGCTCTCGCCAGTTCAAAGAACAGCGTGCCGCGGGCATCTTCAAAGCCGCCTTTATTTCCCGCGTAGGAGAAGGCTTGGCAAGGAAAACCGCCCGATAAAAAATCAACCTTCCCTTCGTACTCTTTAAATGATATCTCGCGTATGTCTCTCTCCACAATGTTCCAGTCGGGCCTGTTCAATCGTAGCGTCGCGCAGGCTTCCCTATTGAATTCGTTGAGTAAGATATGATGGAAACCTGCCTTTGCCATACCCAGCGCCAAACCACCGCCGCCGGCGAATAATTCGATGGATGTGTATGCCCTTTTCGGCTTAGTTGACAGTTCTTCATTCCATCTAGTTCGTACCATCGCGTCGATGGCAGGTATCCCCACTAGCTGTTTAGGGCTAAAACCTCCTGCCCCTTGGCGTTCCTTTCTGTATGGAGCCTACCATTTTTAATCCAGCTCTCTACCGTTTTGCGTGGCACTCCAAGCAGGTCTGCTAGATTGTTAACCGTCACAAAGTCTAACATCCCCCAATTAAAATTTAGAAAAACCTTCGTAGGTTGCAAAGGAAAGAAGGTACAAACTCTTAAGGGTATCTGAGGATTCCTTCTTCAAATCGGTATATACGCTACTATTGATAACCCCTTTATGCGTTTCTTCTATCGCATCATCTAAAATGGTAGGTAATGCTTTGCACAGTTTCATAAAGGCATCCCTATCGCCAAATACTATCCCATAGAACTTGTCAATGGATAGCCGGCGGATTTTATCATGTCCGTAATTTACCCCATTGCAGCAAATCTCCCATTTGATATCTTGGGAGCGTTTCGCAATGACTTCCACTAGCATACATGTTGACTGGGGATCTTTGAGCAGTTGATTTTGCATCTTCAGATATGTGGCTTGGGCTGATGAGGAGTTCATGGTGTTGTGCTTGTTCTTCATTTCGACGTAGATCTTCCTCTTCTCATTAGCTACGTCGAATCCCTTTTGTGGTACGTACCACCCATTACCCGCGTATTTGAAAAGATTTTGGTGGAAGTAGTCGATGTGATTTGTATTGGCCTTGTCTATTTGCCTTACGCATTCTGAATCTATGATCTGCTCAAAGGTCCTGCCGTAAACTTTGGCATCAAAGGTAAGTTTAATTGGATCTATAAGATGGCAATTAAATTCCTGTAGGTCTATAAAGGTCTTATAGTGCGACACTGTTTCTTTAACGTGCGTCAAAATGGATTCGTCGGAAATGAAACCTAAATTATAGCTATGCCTGCCCATCCGTTTAACTAGTGAGGGTACGTAATCCTTTGAATTAGTTTTAAATCTTGAACCTTGGTAGGAACTATGTAAATTTTTAGCATATACTCCCCATCGATGCTACGATTTCATGTGGAAGCGCAGCTTTGCCGGTACGCTCCATCGCCTCTGCCGGCTATTGGCTCGAGTTGCCCCCATCCAATACGGCCGCAGTGCCATGTATCACCCCCATCCGTTAGTACGCGTCCTTCCATTGGCTCAAAGATACGCATTCTGGCGTGTTGCTCCAAGCGGAGCCCGCGTCCGTCGCTTGTGAAGGTTGGGAATCGTATGTTTCAGGCGTTCCCCGCGGAGGCATGTAGCACCCTCGCGGCGGTGAATCAGAGCTTCTCCGAAGCGCCACCGGGTGAAGAGAGGAAAAGCCAGCGCGCCCGCTTTCGCCACTCGAATCTGCTGCTGCCCGCGTTGGCTGCCGTCACGCGGTCTATTCTCGCGAATCTTGCCCGCGCGGTCTTGGTTCGCGCCCGCGGGGCGAAGCGCGCTAGCCGCTAATGGTCGTTTCGCAGCCCAGCGCCTCGACCCGGAGGGCGATGGCCTGCAGCTCCTCGAAAGGCACCTTCTCCAGCGTGCGGGCGGGCGTTGCGCGGTCAATTGTGTAAATCATGACGGATTGGGGGTGTAGCTCCTCGACTATTTTAAGCCATGCCGCGAGTTCTCGTTCCGTTGTGTTATCCACCGTTTGCCCATTGAACGTTCCCCGGAGGAAGAGGGTTTGCAGGGTGAACTTCCCATTGAATTGCTTGAGTAGCTCCACGGTGCGTCGCACGTTGGCACCCATGTAGGGACCATCGATGAGCTGAACGGTTGCGTCGAAGGCTGAATCGAGTTTTAGCGCTGCCTGGTCCACTTTTTTTAAAGCTGTAACCACGTTTGGTTTGTGGATTTGGGTCGCGTTGCTTAGCACCACTATTTTTGCCTCGGGGTAGTATGCGTCGCGCGCCCGAATGGTATCATCTATAATTTCGGGGAAGGCGGGGTGGATGGTAGGCTCCCCATTGCCCGCGAAGGTGATGGCATTGATGGAACTACCTTCGGCATGTAGCGTTTGCAGCCGTTGTGAAAGCAACGTTACCACCTCTTGCCGGGTGGGTAGGATGGGGAGTCGCGGGTTGTTGGTCCAGCCGCATTCGCAGTAGATGCAGTTGAAATTGCAGAATTTACTCGCGGTGGGGAGCAGATTCACGCCCAGCGAGGAGCCCAAACGACGGCTATGAACGGGACCAAATATGGTATCGTTGAAAAGGATTGACATGATGCGTTTGGAGTGTGTTGGGGTTCGCAATGAGGGTGTGTAGGTGCCCGTGCATTTCCGCAGCGCGCTAAATGGTAATGCGCTCGAAGCGTTGCGGCAGTTCAACTACTAAGGGAGGGCCGAAATACGAGGGTTTGTTGGGACTCCAGGGGAGGTGCGTGCGTTGAAAGGCGCGGCGGGCCGCGGAGAATAGCTCATCGGCAGGGCGCGGCGTGCGCTTAGTCGTGGCGTGAATGGTCTTTGCGCGGCGGGCGAGATGCCCTTGCCATCCCCCCTCAAGGCGAGCGCCGTCCCGCATTTTTGTTTCCAGTAGCTCTAGGTCGCAGTTGCCCGTGTGGATTAGGTACAGGTTCGCGGCGATGGTGTATCCGTGTTGGCGGAATCGGTGGAATCCGCTCCCCCAGGGGGTGGGGGTTGCCTTTATCGAGGCCTTGGTGTAGCGCGGCGATAGAACCCCGTATCGCCGCTGGGCGAGGATTGACCTCCCGGGGTCGAGCGTTGGCTCTTGGGGTAGGCGTTGCCCAAGGTCTATGCCGAGCGGTGATAGGCCTATGGGAAACGACGTGGTGGAAAGGTAGTCCGCCAGGGGCTGATCCAGCAGGGGGTCAACCACGATGAACTCATCGCAGTCAGTACCTATAGCAATATCGTACCCCTCATCGGAAAGTAGCTTCGCGGCCAGGGCGTTGAGCTGCGCGATTCTGTATTTATCTCCTTTCGCGCGGGGGAGCGAAGGGTGGGGGAGCGAGGTTACGTTGACGCCTGGGTAGCGTTCCGCGTCGGGGAGCTCTTGGTCCAACCCATCGAGCAGCACGAATAGGTTTTCAGCCCCCAGTTCGCCGGCGTAGTAGCGCAGCCACCGTGAGAGGAAGAAACCATCGTTTCGCGCCATCGTGAGGGCCGCAATCCGTTTACCTTTACCCATGTGCCTCTACTAGTGTTTGATGCTGTTTATTCCTGACCTATAAACCGCGCGATGAACCTTTGCGACCGTTTTGATTTTCCATCGGGTGGCGCGGCAAAGACGCCCAGATCCCAGAGTCGTTGCAGGCCTTCCCGCGTTGCGTCCTTCCCTTTTGCATCTCGAAGCGTGGGCATTTTCGCTACGATTTGACCGTTGATAATGGGCCATAGCAGCTGTTTGGCCCAACGCTCCTGCTGGTAGGTAGTCCCCTTGGTGTGGTAGAGCGTCCACGTCAGTTCCATTCCTCTTATCCAACTTTCCATCTTTTGGCTGCGCTTCGCGCCGAGGTCGAAGGAGTTGAAGTTGGGAAAGTAGTAGTAGAGGGGTAGTTGCGTGATGGTTACTCGCGGGTTGAGCAGTAGCACCTCGCTCCACCAGGGAAAATCTTCAAACCGCAGGTGCGTTATGAACTTCACGTCTTTGACCACCTCGCGCCGCAGGAGGTGCATTACTGGGTAAAAGCGTTTGATGGGATGCGCGATGCCCCTTCCGCTCCCCTGCACGGCGTGGGCGAGTGGATCGTTGGTGGGGTAGCCGCCGAGGTCGTTCATGTTGAATCGCCGTTTGAGCCCACGGGGCAGCGCGTTGTCGATGGGGAGGCCTAGGGCTTTACGCACGAACAGCGCCGGGCGGAAGTATGGATCTTTGTACCATGTTACTATATCGCTCCCGTCGCGCTTCGCGAGGGTGTGGGCTATTTCAAACGTCTGCGGGTGGATCAGGTCGTCGGAGTCCACGAAGTTGATGTACTCCCCTCGCGCCGCGTCCATGCCCACGTTGCGTGCGTCGGATACGCCGCCGTTGGGTTTGTCGATGATTGTAAAGCGTCCGTCGCGGTCCGCGTATTCCTGGAGAATGGCGCGGCTGCCGTCCGTGCTGCCGTCGTTTACGCACAGGGCCTCCCAATCGCGGTATGTTTGGTTCGCGATGCTATCGAGGCAGCGGCGTAGGTAGCGCTCGGTGTTGTACACGGGGATGATTACCGATATGGTGCTCATGGGGGGAATCAGTTTCGTTGTTCTATGAAAAGCGCGAGGTCTTGCTGCACGCGTTGCGTCATGCCATCGTGGGGGTCGCTGAAAACGCCCTGTGCCCATAGGTGCGACAGGGTGTCGCGAAGCTCTTGCCGCTGCGCGGCTTCATTTACCCTTGGTAGCATTCGTGCTACGCTGTGATGAATAACGCTCCATTTGCATTGCCTTGACCACAGGGCCATCTGTTCCGGCGTGGCGCGTTTGGCGTATAGCGCGCACGCGTACTCTAGCCCAATCAGCCAGTTTTTTATCTTGCGCGCCACGCTGGAGCCCAGATCAATCGACTTAGGGTTGGGGAAGTAGTAGTAGAAAGGGAGTTGGGTAATGGTGACTCTCGGGTTGAGCAGCATGATCTCGCTCCACCACGGGAAGTCCTCGTAGAGCAACTTGTCAATAAAGCGTACGTCGCGGTGCAGTTCTCTGCGGATGAGGTGGCGCCACGCGTAGAAATGTTTGATAGGGTGGGCGATGCGTAGCGTCGATTCCTCAGTGGCGTGGGCGAAAACATTGCTTGTAACAAAGCTTTTCACCCCCTCAAGATGGTACTTCCTCGCTATATTGCATGGTGTTGCTTGGTCAACGTTGAATCCGAGCTTACGCATGAGCGTTAGCGCGGGGCGGAAGAGGGGATCCTTATACCACGTCACGATGTCGCTCCCGTCGCGTTTCGCGAGGGCGAGGGCTATTTCAAACGTCTGCGGGTGGATCAGGTCATCGGAATCCACGAAGTTGAGGTACTCCCCCGCGGCGGCCGCTATCCCCGCGTTGCGCGCGTCGGAGAGGCCCCCATTGGGCTTGCTGATAATCCTAAAGCGGGAATCTCGGCTTGCGTACTCCCGTAGGATGGCCGGGCTGCCGTCCGTGCTGCCATCGTTCACGCATAGCGCCTCCCAATCCGCGTAGGTTTGTCGGGCGATGCTATCGAGGCAGCGGCGTAGGTAGCGCTCGGTGTTGTACACAGGGACTATTACCGAAATGGTACTCATTGAGGACTAGTTGGGCTGGTTTATAAAGTGCGATACCCTCTGCTGCACGCGTTTCATTTTGGCGTTTGGAGGGTCGCTGAAGACGCCTAGCTCCCATTGGGCAGCCATTTCAGCGCGTAGAGCCTGCCGCGCCGCGCGGTCTGACACCCGTTCCACCTTGCGCGCGATGCCGTGGTTGATTACGCTCCATTTACACTGTTGAGACCACAGCGCGCGTTGCTCCGCGGAGGCGCGCGCCTCGTAGAGTTGCCACGCGTATTTGAGCCCCAGCAGCCAATTGTGAATTTTACGAATCTCTGTGGAACCCATATCGATAGAAGCGGGATTCGGAAAGTAGTAGTATAGAGGGAGTTGCGTAATGGTCACTTGGGGGTTACGCAGCATAACCTCGCTCCACCAGGGAAAGTCCTCGTAGAGAATGCCTTTTACGAAGAGAATGCCCTCATGGAACGAGCGGCGTATTAGGTGGCGCCACGCGTAGAATCGTTTGATGGGAGGCGGAACGCTCGGTGCGCCTAGCGCCACAGCGTGGGCGAACACGTTGCGGGTGACAGAGCTCGTTACCCTTTCCAACGCGAATCGCCGGTCGATATTCCAGGGTGTGGCGCTGTCAACGTCTAGCCCCAGCCTGCGCCTGAGACGGGTCGACGGGCGGAAGAGGGGATCCTTATACCACGTCACGATGTCGCTCCCATCGCGCTTCGCGAGGGCGAGGGCTATTTCAAACGTCTGCGGGTGGATCAGGTCGTCGGAATCCACGAAGTTGATGTACTCCCCCGCGGCGGCCGCTAGCCCCGCGTTGCGCGCGTCGGAGAGACCCCCATTGGGTTTGCTGATGATCCTAAAGCGGGAATCTCGGCTTGCGTACTCCCGTAGAATGGCCAGGCTGCCGTCCGTGCTGCCGTCGTCTACGCACAGCGCCTCCCAATCCGCGTAGGTTTGTCGGGCGATGCTATCGAGGCAGCGGCGTAGGTAGCGCTCCGTATTGTATACTGGGATTATCGTGGATATGGATGGCATTAGGCGCTATGGTTAGTGCTATCCGCGCAAAGGTAGCAATAAATAGCCGATTGTTCGCGTGCCTTGTGGGTTCGGGGGTGTGGAACCCATGGGCGACGGGCCGGCTAGTCGGGCTACCCGCATCGCGTTTCCCACTATTTTTTCTACCTTCGCAGCGGTATAACTATGGTAAGCAAAGGGGGATAGGCGATGCGGTTTCGGTATAGAGTGGCGCGGCAGCTGACGGCACCGACGAGGCGGGTGAAGGCTTCGGGCTTCTTGCGGAGCCGGCGCGTGGAGGCACTGGTATTTTTAGCGGTGCTCTCCGTCTTTTTTGGATCGTTGGGGTGGCGCATGGGGGCGGCCAATCTGTTGAATTCCATCATGGCCACGGCCTTTGATCTCCTTACCAATACTGTTTTCTTCATCATGAGCATCACGGTGCTCTCGGGGGCGCTGGCGAAACTATTCATAGAGTTCGGCGTGCTGCGCCTTGTGGAGTATGTGCTGCGTCCGCTCATGCGGCCGCTGTACAATCTTCCCGGGGTGGCGGCGTTGGCCTCCGTGATGACCTTCCTGAGCGATAATCCGGCCATTATGTCCATCGCGCACGATAAGAACTTCCGTAGCTATTTTACCGACAGGGAGTTAGCCTCGCTGCCGAATTTTGGTACGGCCTTTGGCATGGGGCTTATCGTGGTGACCTACATGACGAGCCTCGGGTATTTCTCTGCCGCCATGCTGGGCGTCGCGGGTGCTGCGCTGGGCGGGGTTGTGGCAACACGCCTCATGCAGCGTCTATGCCGTAGCGAATTCCCAACCCTTTCCGATGAGCAGCGGCGCCAGCGTGAGGCGAGTGCAGATGAGGGGCAGATAGCGTTCCGCAGCGAGGGATCCTTCTTCGAGCGTTTCTTAAATTCCATCCTGGAGGGGGGGAAGTCGGGGGTTGACCTGGGCTTGGCGATCATCCCTGGGGTGCTTATCATCAGCACCCTGGTGATCCTAATCACCTTTGGCCCGAAGGATCCCGCCGTGGGCTACCAGGGGCTCGCCGGCGAGGGGGTGCCCGTTCTCCCGTGGGTGGTGGGTAAAATGGGGTTTCTTTTCCGTTGGCTATTCGGCTTCGAGCATGCGGAGTTGATAGCGTTCCCGGTCACGTCGTTGGGTTCTGTGGGCGCGGCGCTATCGCTATTTCCCGAGTTCTTGAAAAGCGGATTCATTGGGGGGAATGAGGTAGCGGTCTGCACGGGCATGGGGATGTGCTGGAGCGGTTTTTTGAGCACGTACACGGCCATGTACGATGCGTTGGGTATGCGTAGATGTTTGGGGCGCGCCATCGTTTCGCAGGTTATTGGTGGCGTATGCGCCGGGGCTATTGCGCATTTCCTATGGCTCTTAGTCTCGCTCTTTTAGTTTAGGCTACCCGGGGCATGGCGCGGCGGGCTATAGTGTTGACCACGGCGTATATGCCGCCGGTGGATTACGTGGAGGCCATTGCCTCGGCAGAACTCGTGCTGCTCGAGGCGCATGAGCATTACCAGAAGCAGTCGTATCGCAACCGTGCCGAGGTGGTAGGCCCTAATGGGGTGGAGCGGTTGGTGGTGCCCGTTGTGCGTCCTGG
>JABCPG020000119.1 GCA_013333195.2 Bacteroidia bacterium | reverse complement strand
GTTACCCCGAAGCCCACTATAGAGCTTGATAGCGAGGATGGGGTGTACGTGGTGAAGCGTGGGCGGGAGTTGCATGTTACCCCGATCTACACGAATGCGGAGGGGGCGGTCTACACGTGGACGTGCGGCGGTCGGGTTTTGTCGCGCGAATCGGCCCTGCGGTATCGGTTCGAGGCGGTGGGTACGTACTACGTGACCCTGCTGGTGGAGGTGGGTGAGGAACGTGCGACGGAAGAGCTACGAGTAGAGGTGCAGGAGCTAGCGCCGCCGCTGATTTCGGTTGTGGAGCCTCCGCAGGGTTTCAACTTTTTGGCGGGGCAAGAGATCACCATAAGCCCAGATATCCAGAATGGGGAAGGGGCTTCGTACCTGTGGACGCTCAATGGGGAGAAGGTGGGAACTAGCCCTACCTACACCTTTTTGCAGCAATCTCTGGGCGAGTACGAGTTGAAATTGGAGGTTGCCAACGAGGATGGCAAATCAGAGAAGGTGATAGCCATTCGCGTAGTTGAGAAGTTGCCTGTAAAGCTTGCGATTCCTTCCCCGTCCCGCTTTGCGGATGAGAATGTGAGGTACGTAGAGTTTGGACGCACCCTTTTTCTACGGGCCTACGTGCTGATGGAGGTTCAGAATCCGACGTATCGGTGGAGTTTAAATGGGCAACCCATAGAGGGTGCCAATGGGTTGATGTATGGGTATCGGCCGGCGAGCAAGGGGGAGAGTATGCTGACATTCACGGTGCGGTTTAAGACTACGCGGACGCGAGGGACGCTTACCCGGAATGTTATCGCCACGGGTGAGAATGAAGCGAGCATAAGGGTGAAGGTGATTTGCCTCGATGCGGCGCCAAAGCGTGCATACGCGCCGGGTAATTCGTTGCACAGCGATAGGGTGTGTGAATTCGTGCCTGCGCCCGGTCAGTTTGTGAATGAGACCGGGTATGGAGGATATAGCGGCGAATCCACGCATGAGGCTGCCTGCGCCTACGCGCAGAAACGGTTAGAAAAACGGAACTTCGTTTCGTTGGGCGGTTTCGGTGGCTACATCGTGGTGGGGTTCGACCATAGCGTGGAGAATAAGGGAGGGTACGATTTTGCAATAGAGGGGAATCAGTTCGAGGGGTCAAGTGAGCCTGGTGTGGTGTGGGTCATGCAGGATATTAATGGTAATGGGTTGCCCGACGAGGAGTGGTATGAGCTTAAGGGGTCGGAGTATGGACAGCCGGAAACTATGCAGGACTACGCGGTGACCTACTTTCGACCCGCACCGAACGGAGCCACCCCTTGGCGGGATAATAAAGGGCAGCAAGGGACGATTGACCATAATGCGTACCATGCCCAGGCGTACTACTACCCATTATGGATCGCTGAGGGTAGCTACACCCTTTTTGGCACATGCCTTAAGCCCCGCACATCGCAGGATCCGGCGACTAAGCTTTGGAGCAATGGGTCGTTCGGCTGGGGGTACGCGGACAATGTGGGGAGTGATGTAGAGGGTGCTTCTCCCAAAACAAACCGATTTAAAATATCGGATGCGGTGATGCTCGACGGAGCGCCGGCCAATCTACAGCATATCGACTTCATCAAGGTGCAGACGGCGCTCAACGTGAAGGTGAGTATGCTGGGAGAGGCTTCCACCGAGGTGTTTCAGTTCACCGATTTGAGTAGCAAGTGAGCAATTCGAAGGTGGGGGGCGCGTTAAAGAACACCCTCTGCCTCCGGGTATGCGTTTTTCGAGAGTTGTGGCAGGGTGGTATTCAGTGGCGTTGGCCATGTGGAAAAGATACTGCTGGGAATGTTTCGGATAGTTCGTTGCCGTTAGGTTCTTCAGCCTGCCCCGCATGTGTTGGTTTGCGATGGGGAAGGGCTGCGGGGATGATGCTGTTTTAGAAGCTTTTTGATGAGAAATGTTTTGAGGTTTTTATGAGAATTCGTGGGTGCGTCATGCTGCTCTTTTCCCTTTTGCTGCTTGCCCATTCGGGCTGCATGAAATGGGACTACGGACGAGAGGTGGAAGAGATTGAGGTCTCTGGCCAAGGGCTGTTCATCACCAATGAAGGGAATTTTCAGTATGGTAACGCCACGTTGAGCTATTACGATCCTACCACCAAGCAGGTGCAGAACGAGGTGTTCCTGCGCGCCAACGGCATGAAGCTCGGCGATGTGGCGCAATCCATGACCATATACGATGGGAAGGGATGGGTGGTAGTTAACAATTCGCACGTTATTTTCGCCATAGATTTAGCGACGTTCAAAGAGGTGGGACGTATCGAGAATCTGACATCGCCCCGCTACATCCATTTTCTCAGCCCGGAAAAAGCCTACGTGACACAGCTGTGGGACAACCGGATATTTATCGTCAACCCCAAAAAGTTTTCGGTTGAAGGGTATATCGCAGTTCCGAATATGGAGATGGAGAGCGGTTCGACGGAGCAGGTGGTGCAGCATGGGCGGTATGCGTACGTGAATTGCTGGAGCTACCAAAATCGTATACTAAAGATTGATACGGTTTTAGATTCGGTGGTTGACGAGCTCACCGTTGGCATTCAGCCGACATCGCTCGTGATGGATAAGAATAATCGGTTGTGGAGTATCACCGATGGGGGGTACGCTGGGAGTCCATATGGCTATGAGGCACCTTCGCTATACTGCATTGATGCAGAGAAGTTTGAAGTGGAAAAGCAGTTTAAGTTTAAGCTAGGTGATCATCCGTCGGAGGTGCAGCTAAATGGCGCGGGCGATACGCTCTACTGGATTAACAGGGATATATGGCGGATGGATGTTGCTTCGTCCCGGTTGCCCGTGCGCCCATTCATTCGGAACTCCGGAACCATTTTCTTTAGCCTAACCGTATCGCCCGCGACTGGGGAGGTGTACGTGGCGGATGCCATTGACTACATGCAGCCTGGGCTTGTTTACCGCTATAGCCCCAATGGAGCACTCGAAGATCGTTTCCATGTTGGGATAAACCCGGGGGCGTTCTGCTGGAAGTAAAATCTACTGCCAATCATGCTACGTACGATTCTTTCTGTGCTATTTCTATCAATACTTCTTTCGGCAACGCTCTTTGCGCAGGAGCCGGAGAAGCGGTACTCCATAGAAGAGGTGACCGTGCGGACGAGGCGTCCCATGAAGGAGATAGGGGTGCAAAAGACTACGATAGACACGCTGGCGCTCAAGGATAATATCGCCCTATCAATGGCCGATGTGCTCACGTTCAATTCCTCGATTTTTGTGAAGAGTTTTGGACGGGCCACGCTCTCGACGGTGG
>JABCPG020000118.1 GCA_013333195.2 Bacteroidia bacterium | reverse complement strand
CGTATGGACGCTACGTGCAGCAGATGGTGGACTACCTGCTCACAATCGACAACCGGGAGGAACGCACGCGGCAGGCGAGGCTAGTGCTGCGGGTGATGGCCACGATTACCTCCCACCTGCGCAACGTGAAGGACTACGAGCAGAAGCTGTGGAACCACCTCTACATCATGTCGGGTTACCGCCTCGACGTGGACAGCGGCTACCCCAACCCGCTACGCGCCGAGGTGGAGGCCAAACCGGCCCCCATGGTTTACCCCGAACGGACGAAGAACCTAGATTTCTACGGGGCCAACATCCCTAAAATGGTCGATGCGCTCGCTGCCCACTGCCCCGCGGACCAGCTGGAGGCGCGCGGTATAGCCCTAGCACGGCAGCTGAAACGGATCCACATCGAGTGGCGGGAAGAAAATGTTTCGGACGGCGAGATCCTGCAGGACCTGGCGAGGATGTCGCACGGCAAAATCAAATTGACGCTCCCCGAGGGCGAAACGCTCCTCGACGCGCAGGCGCTGCCCACCCCCAGTAAGGCCAATAAGGGCAATAAGCGCAAGCACACCGCGCCACAGAACGGCGGGGGGGCTGGCCAACATGGCAAGCGGAAACACAACAAAAGGCGGAGGTAGCCGGCCGTGTCGAAGCTACACGTAGAGGGGGGGCAACCCCTGGCAGGGGTGGTGCACCCCCAGGGCGCGAAGAACGAAGCCCTACAGGTCATAGTGGCTACCCTCCTCACGGAGGAACCGGTAACCCTTCGCAACGTGCCCCGCATAGCAGACGTAGAGCAGCTGCTACTCATGCTACAGCAGCTGGGCGCCACGGTTGCGTGGCCCGATGAGCATACCTGCTGCATCTGCACGGCAGGGGTAACCCCCGAGGTGCTACGCGGCGAGGGCTACAGCCACCGGGCAGCCAAGCTGCGGGGGTCAGTACTCCTCGTGGGTCCCCTCCTGGCGCGCTTTGGGCAAGGCTTCGTGGCGCGTCCCGGGGGAGATAAAATCGGCCGCCGACGGCTCGACACCCACCTGCAGGGCTTCGTCAATCTGGGGGCTACGCTAGAAAGCGACGCGCGCGGCGAGGGCCACTGGGTGCGCGGGCGACAGCTCAAGGGCACCTACATGCTGCTCGACGAGGCTTCCGTCACGGGCACAGCCAACATCATCATGGCAGCCACCGCCGCCGAGGGGAAAACCACGATATTCAACGCGGCGTGCGAACCGTACGTGCAGCAGCTATGCCGGATGCTCATAGCCATGGGGGCAGAAATCGACGGCGTGGGCTCAAACCTCCTCACCATCCATGGGGGCCACCGGCTGCACGGCTGCACCCACACGCTCCTGCCGGACATGATCGAGGTGGGGTCGTTCATAGGCCTCGCGGCGCTCACCGGGGGCGAAATCACCATCGCCAACGCGGGTTGCGACGCGCTCGGGCCCATCCCGATGCAATTCCAACGCCTGGGCGTACAGCTCGAACGCCGCAACGGTGACGACATCTACATAGCCCCCAATCAGGCGTACGCGGTGGAGACATTCATCGACGGGTCAATCATGACCATCGCGGATGCCCCCTGGCCAGGCCTAACGCCCGACCTGCTGAGCGTAATGCTCGTGGTGGCCACGCAGGCGCGCGGCACGGTGCTCATCCACCAAAAGATGTTTGAGAGCCGCCTCTTCTTCGTGGATCGGCTCATAGAAATGGGGGCACAAATAATCCTGTGCGACCCGCACCGGGCAACGGTCATCGGGCTAGGCAAAACGACCCGCCTACGGGGCGGCACCATGGCATCCCCCGACATCAGGGCGGGCGTGGCGCTACTCATCGCGGCGCTCGCCGCGGAGGGGGAAAGCGTAATCGACAACGCGGAGCAGATCGACCGAGGCTACGAGAACATTGAGGCCCGGCTAAACGCGCTCGGCGCAAAGATCACGCGGAAAGAATAGCAGGCCCAACGGCATGCAGATACCTGTCGGAATTGAAGAAATCACTATATTCGCGCCAAATAGCAAGGCGAAAGATGGGACTACACTGGCGAAGGCTGTTGACTCTCGGCGTGTTGGCAGTGGGCGTACCGCTCATTGTAGGGTGCGGGAAATATGAAAAAATCCTCAAGGGGACCGACGCGGAGCTGCAATATAAAATGGCCCTGGAGTACTACAGGAAAGGCAAATACAGCAAGGCGCAAAGCCTGTTCGAACGCTGCGTGCCCGTGTATAGAGTAACCCAGCGCGCGGATAGCCTCGGCTACTACCTCTCCGACTGCTACTTCCACACCTCGAGCTACGTGCTCGCGGGCTTCTCCTTCGACCAGCTAGTGCAGAACTACCCCCGTAGCCCCTTCGCGGAGGACGCGGAGTTCATGAGCGCCTACTGCCTCTACAAAGCCTCCCCGCGCCCCGAACTCGACCAGGAGTACACGCTAAAGGCAATTGCCGGCTTCGAACATTTCGTGGAGCAACACCCGATGTCGTCGCGCACGCCCGAGGCGAACACCCTGCTAAAGGAGCTATACGGCAAGCTGCTCACCAAGAGCTATAATGGGGCCTACCAGTACTACTGGCAACGTAACTACCGCGCCGCGGTAGCCGCGCTACAGCAAAGCCTTCTGGATTACCCCATAACCCCCTACCGCGAGGAGCAGATGTACCTACTCACCAAGAGCGCGTACCTGCTGGCGGTCAACAGCGTGGAGTCGAAGCAGCGGACACGCTACCAAAATGCGGTGGACCACTACCTCTCATTCATCAGCGAATTCCCGAACTCTAAACACCGCAATGAGGTGTCGCAGTACTACGTTCGCGCCGTGAAAGCGCTAGGCGAAACGCCTAACCCGGAGCTGATACGATAGGATTTAAGGATAGGATTTTATAACCACTATGAGCAGTCTTAAGAAATACAAGAAGCTGAACGCGTCGGCTGAAATCACAACGCTGAACACCGCCAGCATGGCTAAGGCCACGGGCAATCTGTATGAAACCGTGGTAATAATATCCAAACGCTCCAATCAGATCGCGCAGGAGCTGAAGCAGGAACTTTCCGATGAGCTTGCATCGTACACCTGTTCGCAGGATAACCTCGAGGAAATCTTTGAGGACGAGGTGCAGATAGACCTATCGCGCAAGTACGAAAGGTTGCCCAAACCCAGTATGCTGGCCGTGAAGGAGTATTTGGAAGGGCGCATCATTTTCAATAAACCCACCGATACCCCTGCCCCGGAGACCTCTGAAGGAACGGTCGTCTGAAGCTAAAATTCCTTCAAGCGGCTATACGCTAGAACGAGGCGTTGCGACCAACATGGGAGTGCTGCAAGGACGGAGAATTCTAATCGGCGTGACGGGCGGCATCGCCGCCTACAAGTCGGCACTGCTCGTGCGTCTGCTCAAACGGGAGGGGGCTGAGGTGCGGGTGGTCATGACCGCCATGGCCAAAGAGTTCATCACCCCGCTTACCCTCGCAACGCTGAGCGGAAATCCCATAGCGGTAGAATTCTTCGACCCGACCAACGGGCAATGGCACAGCCATGTATCTTTAGGGCAATGGGCTGAGGCGATGGTCATAGCACCCGCAACGGCCAACACGCTAGCAAAAATGGCGCACGGCATCGCGGACAATCTTCTATGCACCACCTACCTATCCGCAAGATGCGAAGTGGTGGTGGCACCCGCCATGGATCTCGACATGTACGCACATGCCAGCACGCAACAGAATCTGGCAACCCTCAGGGCGCGAGGGGTGCACGTCGTGGATCCGGACGAGGGTTTCCTGGCCAGCGGACTCGAGGGCAAGGGGCGCATGGCAGAACCCGAAACCATAGTGGAGCAGCTGCGCACGCTACTCCCGGCCGTGGGGGCACTGCATGGGAAACGCGTGCTCGTGACGCTAGGCCCCACCGTGGAATCCATCGACCCGGTGCGCCACATCAGCAACCGCTCCTCGGGGCGCATGGGTAGCGCCATCGTGGAGGCCCTGCTTGCCAGGGGCGCAGCGGTGGAATGCGTGGCCGGCCCCGCGAAGGTGCTCCCAAAGAGCGCAGCAGGCCTCACAACGCGACACGTGACGAGCGCTGAAGAGATGCTCGACGCCTGCCTCGCAACGTGGGACAAATGCAACGCAGGGATAATGGTGGCGGCCGTGGGGGACTACAGGGTTAACCGGATTGCCAGCCAAAAAATACATCGAACGGCTGATGCACCCCTCACGCTAGAGCTAATCCCCAACGCCGATATAGCCGCAACGCTCGGTAAAAAAAAGCAGCCGGGGCAGCTCCTCGTGGGCTTCGCCCTAGAGACCCACGATGCCCTCACGCACGCAGCGGAAAAGATGGAGAAAAAGAATTTAGACCTCTGCGTGCTAAATAGCCTGGAGGATCAAGGCGCCGGCTTCGAGACCACAACCAACGTAGCAACGCTAATAGGCCGTGATGGATCTTCCGCCTCTAGGCGGAGCCTCGAGAGCAAGGAATCCCTCGCGGAGGCTATCGCTGACTGGCTCACCAAACGGCTTTCGCTATAACTGCCTACCGCATGGAGACATCACCGCCTCAAGCCAACGTAAAGTTGGATGGCGGGAGAGAACTGGAATCAATGCTCACCAAACGACATCGAGAACCACGAACCATCACCCCCCAGCCCTCCTGCCGCCTGAACCCACCAAGCACCCTGAGAACATGGAAAACCTCGCCAGGACTCAACCCCCTCCCTCTCTCCCCGCGTAACGCCCATCGCAGCGAAATATATGAAGGGCGCAAGGGGGTGAAAAGAATGCTGCATTCGCGCACTAAAGACTTTTTTTGCAGCACCCCCCATAGAGAATAAACGGGGAAAGAATTAATCGCCCCGCGCCACTCGCTTCCTCTCCCGGTGCTCCCCCATTCTATGGCCTAAATGCAGCCCTCCTGCCCCAGCTCGAAGCGAATGCATTCGGCAATCTGCCGCCTAGCCTCGGCAGACCCATCGGGAAAATGGTCCGACCCGAGCGTTTCAAGCAAACCTGACGCCTCCCCCCGCCGGGAGAGCCACTGCGCCAGAAAAAGCAACGGCTGGAATAGAGAGCCGCAGGCGGCCAACCGCGCCATCCGCTCATACAGCATCCCAAGGGTAAAAGGCGCAGGCGGAGCCGCCGCAAGGGGAATCCTACGATAAAGATTGGCAAGGAGCGAGATGCCAGCCCGCTGCATCGAGCAATGCGCATCAAAAAGCCACGCGTAGGCGAGCTGCACCGCGCCGTCCACCCTCCAAAAGTAGTCCGCGCACGCCACATCAACGCACTCATCATGAATAAATGTATTAAGCCAGAGCTGGGTGTCATCCTCCACGTAAAGGGAGGGGTCCCCCACAATCGAGGCGAGGAGCAGGCTCTCCCGCATGGTGCGCGTAAGGAGCGCCCGCGCCAGCCCCTGATTGGGCGCGTAGCGTTTCCCTATCTCCCTGAGCGTGGGCAGCGGTACGCCCAAGCAGAAGGGGTAGCTCGCCCCCCCACGGCGGATCGAAGCCGACACAATACCATTCATATGACGCTTAACCTCGGCTATCAACCTCGCCTCCAGCGCCTGCACACCATCACCACTCATACCAGAGGAACAATCTACCAATAAGGACAAAGCCCATCATAGCGACCGTATGCCGATAGCATCCTTCGCGAGCTGCAACGTTTCCTTCGCGCGGCGCCTGGCCTTCTCAGCCCCCAACGCCGCGATGCGCGAGAGCCTTTCAGGATTCGCCAGATTCTCCTCAATGCGCTCGCGTATCGGCGCGGTTAGCGCAACGATATCCTCCGCCAGCTGCTTCTTCATATCGCCATAGCGTATGGAGCACTTGCTATACTCCTCCTCAAAAAAAGTGACCGTTTCCTCAGCGGATACGGCCCGCATCAGGGCGAAAAGATTTTCCACCGGCTCACTTTTAGGCTGGCCCGGCGCGGTCGGCCCACTGTCAGAAACCGCACGCATCACCTTCCTACGGATCTCCTCGGGGGAATCCGCGAGGT
>JABCPG020000117.1 GCA_013333195.2 Bacteroidia bacterium | reverse complement strand
TATTGGCATACAGCAATGCAAGTAGCCCAAAACACAGCAATAAGCAACGCGCCGCGTAACGCATACCTCGTCTAACTTTTTACGTTAACACCGCACCTACGCCCACCCCTCACCAACCAGCGAAACGAAAGGCAGGCGTAGATACGCTCCTCCTCCATTACCCGCAATCGCGCCCCTCTACTCGCTCACAGTTACGTTCAGGTCGTCAATCGCCACGTACATCGGGGTGTTCAAGCCAACCCCCCCCTTGTCGCTCCCATCGAAACCGACCACCAGCGCCGCGACGTTATCCCCCAATGGGGACAAATCCACCTGATTCCATCCCTCGCGGATCTTGCCGTCAAGCCCCGACGCATCCCGCCTGCTCGCATCGAAATTCGCAAGGTAGTACTCTACCTGCTTGCCGGGCACCAACATCCCCTTCGCATCCAGCGCGCGGAACACCACCTTGAACCACCCGTTGTGCGATTGCAGCGACCCATTTGTGTATTTATTTCCCTCCTTCATAATAATGTATGCGTACGTCGTGTTGCACACCCAAACGCTGTTGAACTTACCGAGCTTCGCTTTGCCCGTCACAGGCTCCTTATCGCGGGTTTTCGTATATCCCACCTTGTCGGTAATATATATCTTGGCGCACTTTGAGACAGCCCCATTAATCTCATTCGAATTGCATACCGCGAAGGTCCGGCTATCATGGCCTCCTCCCTTGCTATACACGCTGCACTGGTTCGTCCAATCGCCTTTCTCCACATTGGTGAAGCGGGAAACGGCCCAACCGCCGTTGTAAAATTCATACCCCCACGTGCCGTAATACTTCTTCACGTAGTTAATCGGAAACTGCACGTAGGTAACATCCGTTGCCTTCATGTAGTATCCTGTCGTGACCTGCGTTCCTTGCGGCGCTCCCGAGTACAAATTCTTCCCAGACTCATCGGAGGCCAACACGTTATCTGGCGCATCCTCAAAGGTTACCGTAACAGTTTTGTTCGATTCTTCCGTCACCGCGCCTCCCTTGTCCTTCGAGCAGGACGAGTAGCCCATCACGCCTACCGCCAACGCGGCCACCAACAACACTCTTCTCCAGTCTTTCATAATCTTCTCCTCGTTTTTTTTATTAGCACAACCCTTAGTAATACGTATCCTCTCCTGGGGGAAAACGGGTTGCACAGGAACCCAGCGGCCCACGACCAACGCCCACAGCACAGCGGGCTAACGGCGCGCCATGGCCCTGTGGCAAGCTCTCCTTCCCCCATTGCGGCAGGTTTTCTGGCTCACTCCCGAAATGCCACGCCTTCCCAACCCTTACGATCAGTGGCGACATGTGGCACTCCCACGCATGGAGCTAACAGCAGCAGGCACTGCTCCGGATTCTCACCGGATTCCCTTCCCCCCGTCAGAGGAAAACCTCCTCTCACGGAGAACCGCAACGCCGCGAATATACTACAACTTTTTTCTATTTTCCAAAATGCTAACGCCCGCAAGGCCCTTCACCAAGCCAGAGTCGTAATTATCGCAATGCGAGAAGAGCGTGAAGCCACACCGCGCCCCAGCGCATGGAAAACGCCGAGGCAACAGCCACCCACCCAAGCCACGCCTGGACTATCAAATGGACACCACGCCCCCCAAAAGCGATTTATATCCTCCCCGCGCGAACTGCATCCGTTCGGCCCGATCGATGTAATCCTCCAGGGCAAGACCCTCCGCAACAATCGCGCAAACGTACCTGTCAAAACCAAAATTAAGCTCACGCACCGCCCCGGATAGCTTGACGAAATGCCCTTGCACCCCGTAGACGTACTGCCTACTCACAGGGTTGCTCACCGTCTTGGCGTAAAGGGTATCATATATGTTGCCCTGAGAGGTTGGCGTGAGAAGGTCAAAAATTCCAACCTCCCAAAAACCCTTACTCCTACTGAGAAAATACCCCCCCACGCACCAGTGCCCTACCATCGCCTTAGCCCAGGCCGCGTACTTCCGTTGCTGCGCGTAGCGACAATCCAGCTTTTCAACCGAACACCCGAGGAAAAGGTCGTCACCATCAACATCGTCAGGAAGCAAGTAATACGTATTATGAAACTCATCGTACCGCTCAAGCCCTCCCCCGCGCCCCACCGACGCGAAAAGCTCCCGCATCGCGCCATCTCCCTTTTGCTCCGATTGCGCCATGAAGAGGTATCCACACTCGCTATCAACCACAATGGAATATGCTCGCTCCTCGCCATTCCCCGCCGTTAGCCCCACCCTGTAACCCAGCAATCGCCTGTACGCCGAGTACTCCACCGCCTCGATTCGCCCATTGGCATAATCCCCAGCGTTGAGAATCCGACGGCTAAAATTCAGCGCAATGGCATAGCTGCGCACGTACCTCGTCGGCCGCGCAACCTCGCATTCTTCAAACGCCTCTTTGCCATCTCCCACCGCGGCTCTCCGGAGCTTCGCCACGCTGAGAGTCACGCGGTCATCGTAAAGGTTATCCTGATACTGCACCTCAACCATGCTGCAAGCCACTTCCGCCACAT
>JABCPG020000116.1 GCA_013333195.2 Bacteroidia bacterium | reverse complement strand
TGCGCGCAGCTCTGTGCGGATATGGGGCGGGGTGTGGCGAAAAAAGCGTTTTGCCGTTGGGAGGATGGGGGGAGGGTGTAGGGCCGATCGCAAGGAGGAAAAAACGGCGAGACGCCTTGCCTTAGGCTGGCCATGGCCCTATCGGTTGGGGCGGGTGCCCGAGGGCGTTGCGATGGATGTATGCCGTGGTGCTGGTTCCGCTTCCGTCCATGGGCTGGCGGTTGCTTGGTGGCGAGTTGCGTCGGAATGCGTGGAGGGGACGGATGCCCTCTACGTTGCGTTGGGCTAGGTTGCTCCTGGCGGCATGGGAGGGAGCTTCGTTGCTGCTTACCTGGGGATGGATGGGCTTTGCCCGTTTTTTACTCGTGGTCGCGCGCATGGTTTGTCCGCGCTACGCGTTGATGATGGTGCGTAGCATACGGCATAGCTCCTTTTTCTCGATGGGGGAAAGCTGGGATGTCATGCCTTCGTACACCCTTGCCGCTTGGCTCTTCGCCTCGTCGAGCGCATCCGCGGCGCGGTCAGTCAATGCTATCCTTCGCGATCTCCCATCGGTTTTTCCCCTTCGTTTCACGAGCCAGCCCTGCGCGCATAGGGATGACACCTGGCGCGATACGAGCGTTACGTCACGGTTGGTGCGTTGCGCGAGCGCCTGCACCTGGATACCCTCCGCGGGGTCGATGGCTTCGATGAGAATGATGTCGTCGATGGATAGTCCGCGGGTTCGGCCCTGGTTGAGCGCAGCGTTCCCATTGCGTCTTAGGGCGAGGCGGCAGGTGGCTAGCAGGGAGAACAGCTCTGTAAAGTCATCCATATTGAATACGTTTTCTGTATTGGTGGCAAGGAATTAGTGCGGTTTTCCCGCGATGTTTGCTCCCTTTTTGCTGGTAGGGTAGTTCCGTTGCTGCGGCAAGCAGAGGCAGGATATAGCCATGTAGGGCGCAGCTGTTGGGCTAATGGGAAGAAGGCGCGTACTTCCCCTTGGGGGAGTACACGCCTTCTCTTCACGTGTCGTTAAGCCGCACGGCCTAACATCGCTTACGCTACTAATTCGCGTTGACCTTCTTAGGGCAGTTCCCTTTGCCATTGCACTGCGCGCTGTCGCCTTGGGCCTTCTTGCAGTGTCCACCCTCGCATTGCCCCTTCTGGCACGTTGCGCTATCGCCTTCGTTACCTTCGCACTTCCCGCTGCACCCCTGCTGCCCGCTGCACCCCTGCTGCCCGGCGCACGCTTGGCCGTCGGCCGCGGTGGCCTGGGGGCAGCCCTGCGTTGCCTCGATGGTGGTTTCTTGATTGTTGCTGGCGTCACCGCTCTTGTTGGCGTTGCCATTGCATGCCATGAAGGCCATGGATGTGGCCAGTATCACGGCCGAGATAATAATCTTCTTCATCTGCTTTTACTTTTATTGTTTTCTACGTTACGCACGCCCTCGCTGGACGCACGATGGGTTTATATTCTTTATGTTGGTGTGCTCTGTTGCGCGGTGGCGTTGCAGGCGATTGCGCGGGCTGCCGCTACATGGGTTTTGCTTCCGGCGCACCGCTGGCGAACAGTTCCACCTCCTCTGATGTTTTGTTGCGTAGGGCCAGAAGTTTATCAACGTCCGCCTGCGCCTGGCTACGCGCGGGTGGGGTGGACTCGGTATCCGTGGCCTGAGCCTGCCTTTCGCGGAGATGCACCGCGATCGCCGCGAGCCTATCAATTGCTGCTACGGCCCGGTCGCGCTGGTTGCCATCGGGCAAAAGTTTTTTTAGCTCTTCCAGAAGGCTCGCCCCGACGGTGCATGGGGCCGAGAGGGGGCATCCATCCGCCGCTGCGTGGCTGCGCGCAAGTTCGAATAGGCTCCAACGGATTTTTTCCGCGGGGGAGTAAGGATTACGTGCAGCCTCACAGCCGAACTGCCGACACTCTACGGCAGCTCCCCAGAAGATGCGATTCATCTCATTACTACTAACCATGGCGCAACACGCACGAAAATTTTCCGATGCAAAGGTAAGTATTTTTTTCATTATGATGCAGCCGAATCAAAAAATTTGTTTTACCCATTGCCCTTCGGGCGATGCGAAGGGGAGGGGTTGCCGGAGGGAACGGAGCTCCTTTTCGCCATTCGAACATGGGAATTCCTCCCGTTTTTGTCTGCCGCGGCCTGTCAGAACGTTATGTGTTTGTCTTGTAAGTAGTTTTTCGTTATCCGGAGTAAGTACCCTTGTATATTGCCTTAAGCCCTACGAACGATGCGCCTACGGGGCGGGTGGTGTAATCCCAGAATTGAGATGCGTTTCCTCCCCTTACGGTTCTTTTGTACGCGGTACGTATTTCGAGGTGCGCCCTGACGTGCTGCGGGTGAGTGAACTATTTATTTACGCAAGTAAAGGTGTAACATGTATTCAATAAATGGCTTATTATAAACGGTTTAATGCTATTACCTGCAACAATTCCATGCTGGGGCGCGGTGGGTGGTAGCGCGTGGGTGTGAAAGTTTTACTATATTTGCAGAGAAAAGTTACGTGAGGGGATATGGTGGATATAGCGCAATTTTTAATGCGATACGTT
>JABCPG020000115.1 GCA_013333195.2 Bacteroidia bacterium | reverse complement strand
GTGGGCGGAATGAGGGGGAACCCGGGGGGGGACCCTACTGGGTGCGGGAGCGCGATGGCAGCGAAAGCCTCCAGATCGTTGAGACCTCGCAGATGGACCTCACGGATTCTCGCGTGCAGGAAATAGTGAGCAAAGCCCACTATTTCAACCCGGTTGATCTCGTGTGCAGCATCAATGATTATCGGGGTGCGCGGTTCAACCTCTCGAGTTTCGTGAATAAAAATACTGGTTTTGTGGCGAGTAAGAGCGTTGACGGTGCGCCCATTAAGGCCCTAGAACTCCCCGGGCTTTGGAATGGGGGTATGGCGGAGTGGAATACCGTGCTGGTTGAGGTGCCGGGCATCACATTCTCGCCGGTGAAGGAAATGGTCGATCTGCTTCGGGCGGAGCATCTCACGAGGGAGTAATGGCGGATTTCAGGATGGTAGGAAATGGTATTTTGGGCTGGGCGATGTTGTTAAAGGGAGTGGGGCGTACGTTTCTGCTGGTGATGCTGGTGGCGGGCGTAGCTGGATGTAAGTCGCTGCGGGCAACGGATGCGGCTATGCAGGAGGAGGTCGTGAGGGTGCAGCAGACTATAAAATTTGGGAAGTATGAGGTGAAGCCGGAGATTAACGTCCTCTGCGCTGATGCGAAAAGGCAGCGCGAGTACGCCAAATCGTTGGGGGACCCCGTGGGAGGAAAGCTTAATGTGTTGATGCAATTCGAGCGTATTCCTGATGCGGAGATGCGTCGGGAGCTTGCGGCGCGGGGGGCGGAGCTGGGAGGCTATGTGGGGGGGAATGCCTACTTCGCGCAGGTGCGCGAGGGGGCTAAGCCTAACGATTTTGCTGGGACTGGCGCTCTAGCCGTAGTGGCGTTACGCCCGGAATGGAAGCTCTCTCCCCTGCTAGAAGGGGCAAGCATCCCCGAGTGGGCGGATAGGGGGAATGGCCTCGTGGAGGTGGTATGCGCTTGGTTTTCTAATGTCGATGCCGATTTCGTCAGGAGCTTCGTGCGGAGCAAGGGATTTCGTTTGGTGAACATCTCGGGTGCGTTTTCACAAGTAACGCTCATCTTACCGAAGACGAGGTTGGTCTCTTTGGCTGCTGAGCCGTGGGTGCAGCACGTGGGGGTGGCATCGCCCCCTTCAGAGCTGTTTAGGAACGAGGGTTTTTAATTTTTTGCGCTGAACAGCGGTTTTCTACGAATTTGTATTGAGTAAATATTAGTACATTTGCGCAACTTTAATGAAGGAAGGAGCGAACTAATGGACATCACGCACATTGAGCATCTTGGCATCGCTGTGGAGAGCATCGAGGCGGCACTGCCTTACTACGAGGGGGTGTTGGGGCTGAAGTGCTACGCTGTGGAAGAGGTGAAGGATCAAAAGGTGAAAACCGCTTTTTTTAGGGTGGGGCAAACGAAGATCGAGCTATTGGAACCCACCGATCCCGAAAGCCCAGTAGCAAAGTTCTTAGAGAAGCGAGGCCCCGGGATCCATCACATGGCGTTTTGCGTTAAGGATGTGGAGAAGCAGCTGGCGGAGGCGGAGGCTAAAGGGGTTCGTTTGATTGATAAGCAGCCTCGGCGGGGCGCGGAGGGGTTGGATATAGCTTTTTTACATCCCAAATCAACGTTAGGCGTGCTTACGGAGCTTTGCGAGGATAAGGGTAAGAGGGAATAGTAGGCTACGGGCCGGCGTAGATAAGAGAAAAGGTAATAGTTATGAGCAATCAGGGAAAAATGATTACGGACCTTCTCGACAAGCGGGAAAAGGCTCGTTTGGCGGGGGGAGAGGATAAGATTGAGAAGCAGCACGCGAACGGCAAGTACACCGCGCGCGAGCGCATTCATATGCTCCTTGACGAAGGGAGCTTCGAGGAGTATGATATGTTCGTTACCCATCGCTGCAGCGATTTCGGGATGGGCGATAAGCCGAGTATCCTTGGCGATGGGGTTGTGACGGGCCATGGCACCATCAATGGGCGCGTGGTGTACGTCTACTCGCAGGATTTCACGATTTATGGAGGATCCCTGTCGCTAACTTGCGGTGAGAAAATCGCCAAGGTGCAGCAGCAGGCGTTGAAGATGGGCGCCCCTATAATAGGCATTAATGATAGCGGTGGAGCGCGCATCCAGGAGGGCGTCAACAGCCTGATGGGCTATTCGATGATCTTCGAAAATAATATTAAGGCCTCCGGGGTGGTGCCGCAGATCTCGATGATCATGGGCCCCTGCGCCGGCGGCGCGGTGTATTCCCCGGCGCTTACGGATTTCATCCTGATGAATAAGGGGACGAGCAATATGTTCCTGACTGGGCCCAAGGTTGTTAAGACGGTTACCGGCGAAACTATAAGTGAGGAGAATCTGGGCGGCGCAAGCGTGCATGGTGCTAAGTCCGGGGTGGCGCAATTCGTCTCGGAGAATGAGGAGGAGGCGTTTGCCATGGTGCGGGAATTGATTTCGTACCTACCGCAGAATAACATGGAAGAGCCGCCGGCGGTGAAAAGTAGCGACAGCATCGATCGGCTAGAGGATTCTCTCAATGGGATAATCCCTGAGGAGCCGAACAAGCCCTACGATGTGATGGACGTAATCCGGGCAATCGTTGATGATGGGAAGTTCTTCGAGGTGCATGCCCGCTACGCCAAGAATATCGTGGTTGGGTTTGCCCGTTTCGATGGGATGTCCGTGGGGATTGTGGCGAACCAGCCCAACCAGATGGCGGGGGTGTTGGATATTAATTCGTCGCGGAAAGGGGCTCGTTTTGTGCGTTTCTGCGATGCGTTCAATATTCCGTTGGTGACGCTGGTTGATGTCCCGGGCTTCTTGCCGGGCAGCGGCCAGGAGTACGGTGGTGTCATCGTGCACGGCGCGAAGCTGCTCTTCGCCTACGGGGAGGCCACGGTGCCAAAGGTGACGGTGATTCTGCGCAAGGCGTACGGCGGGGCGTATATCGTGATGAGCAGCAAGGGGCTGCAGGGCGATGTGAACTACGCGTGGCCCTCGGCGGAGATCGCGGTGATGGGGCCGCAGGGCGCCATCGAGGTGCTCCAGGCGAAAACGCTTAAGGAGCTCAAGGATAAGCCCGAGGAGCGTGCTGCTTTCATGGCGGAAAAGGAGCAGGAGTACCGCGATGTGTTTGCCAATCCTTACGTGGCAGCGCGTCTGGGGTACGTCGATGATGTCATTGTTCCCCGCAACACGCGGTTTAGAGTTATCCGTGCGCTGCAAATGCTGCGCAACAAGCGCGACACGATGCCGCCCAAGAAGCATTCAAATCTTCCGCTGTAAAGTCGGGTAGGGAGGGTATGGTATGGATTGGATGATGGTAATGTTCGATGCGGCAACGGCTGGAACGGCCCTCGTGGCGCGGGCGGTAGGTTTGCCGGGGCAGTCGACGCGGGATGCGAAGCTTGAGGACTTCATGGCGAACGATCCCGAGGGCTTTGGGGTGACGATCATCTCGATGGTAATCGTCATGCTGGCGTTGGTGATAATTTACTTCGTTTTTAAGGCGATAGGTCCTGTGATTGATAGAACCAAGGCTTTAAAGGCTAAGCCCCACGCGAGGGAAGGCAGGCCCGCGGGGGTAGGCGTGACGGCTAAAGGAAAGGATGACAAGCAGGTTGCGGCGGCCGTTGGGTTGGCGTTGTACCAGCACCTGCAGGCGGCCAGGGAGGACGAGGTGATAAGTTTGACGATTAAAGAGATTTCACGCCGGTACTCGCCGTGGAACGATAAGGGGTACGCCGTGATGAATAATCAGGTGGCGTGGCGGAACGGGCGTAAGTAGCAAGTGGGTTGATAATTCTTTTATACCAAAGTGAAGAAGCAGAAATACACAATCAACGGTGTTGAGTATGAGGTAAACATTGTTGATATCGGGGGGAATGTGGCGCAGGTTGAGGTGAACGGAACGCAGTACGAGGTGGGCTTTGCGCAAGAGGTTGCGCCCAAGGCGAAGCCGACGATTCAAGCGCCTAAGGCAACTGAAACGGAGCCTGCTGCCATGCGGGCGCCGCGGTCGGCTTCCGGCGCAGGGGCGGGAACGGTGTGTTCCCCTCTGCCCGGCACAGTGATGAAGGTGTTGGTTAAGCCCGGCGACACGGTCGCGGAGGGGCAAACGTTGCTGGTTTTGGAGGCAATGAAGATGGAAAACAATGTGGATGCGCCGCGCGCGGGCAAGGTCTCCACGGTGGCCGTGCAGGCGGGCGATGCGATCATGGAGGGAGATGTGCTGTTAACGATAGGAGAGTAGTTCCATGTGGACTTTGCTAGATGGTGGCTTTTGGGCCTTTGTTGTAGAGCATGTGCAGTCCTTCTGGCAGATGACCGGCATTTACGGTCTCACTTGGGGACACGTGGTGATGCTGGCCGTGGGCTGCTTTTTTCTGTACCTGGGGATTGCCAAACAGTTTGAACCGCTGCTATTGGTGCCGATAGGTTTCGGCATTCTTCTGGGAAACATCCCTTTCCAGGAGGGGAATCAGATCGGGATATATGAGCAGGGGTCTGTGCTCTACTACCTCTACTATGGGGTGCGACAGGGTTTCTACCCCCCGCTTATATTTCTGGGGATTGGAGCTATGACTGATTTTACCAACCTGATAGCCAACCCAAAGTTGATCCTTGTGGGGGCCGCCGCGCAGTTTGGTATCTTCTGCGCCTACATCGTGGCCCTGCTGTCAGGGTCCTTCTCCTTCGCGGAGGCTGGGGCAATCGGAATCATTGGGGGTGCGGATGGCCCTACCGCCATATTCCTTACGACCAAGCTGGCGCCGCACCTGCTGGGGCCAATCGCGATTTCGGCCTATTCGTACATGGCGCTTATCCCGGTGTTCCAACCCCCCATCATGCGGGCGTTGACCACGAAGCGGGAAAGGCTCATCCGGATGAAGGCGCCACGAAAGGTGACTAAGCTGGAAAAGGTGCTCTTTCCTATTATCGGATTGATTCTAACGCTGCTGCTAGTCCCTTCGGGTTTGCCGCTGCTGGGAATGCTCTTTTTCGGTAATCTGTTGAAGGAGAGCGGGGTGACGGATCGGCTGGCGGTTACGGCGCGCACGGTGCTCATTGATATTGTAACGATTTTACTGGGCGTCACGGTGGGGGCCTCCACGCAGGCGGTGCGTATGATGGAAGATCCCGTGACAGGCGAGCTGGTGAATAAGGGTTTTCTTTCGAAGGAGTCTCTGCTCATTTTGGCTATCGGCGCGATGTCATTTATAATTGCCACGGCGAGTGGGGTTCTATTCGTGAAGTTGATGAACCTCTTTTTGAAGCCCGAGAATCGGATTAATCCTTTGATTGGCAATGCCGGCGTGTCGGCGGTGCCCGATGCCGCGAGAATATCGCAGGTTCTTGGCTTGGAGTATGACAAAACTAACCATCTGCTGATGCACGCCATGGGGCCCAATGTGGCCGGTGTGATTGGTAGCGCGGTGGCTGCGGGGGTTTTGCTCGGCTTTCTGGGTTAAGGATGGCCTACCGTTGCGGATGAAGTTTCAGGGAGGGTGCGTCCATTGGGCGCACCCTCTTTTTTTTGCTATGCGCCGATTTCGGTTTGATTCATGTTGGGGTGCGGTACGAAGGGGCTGATGCGGTTAAAGGGGTTTGCATGTGGGTGGGATTAGCGTGGCGTAACAATTGGTAAATGTCTTTTGCGGTGCGGCGCGATGCGCCGTGCTGGTCTTGATGCGTGAGGGTTGGGGTGGGAGTATTGGTACTCGCCATTAGGTGGAGAGTGCTTTTAGGCGTAGGGGAGGAGTTCGAACCACTCCACTTTAGAGGTGTGGGGTGAAGATGCGCCTGGCGGGCGTATGCGCCCCGTGCTACTCTGAGGGATGGGATACATGGCGGGAGGGGGTTGCCCGTAGCTTCCTCCCAATTGCCATTAAAGCCAATTATGCTCGGGAATATTTGGCTTTGGTGCGGCCTATTGTGGTGATGGGTGCTAAGTGGTAATTACCTTTGCGAAAAAAAGGGAGAAGGGCTATGGCAATATACGTTCCGGTGCGGCCGCGGTGGAATCCCCGCGGCGAGGTGGTGAGCTACGTGTCGCACGGGCAGCTGATGGCTCGGGGTTGGCCCAAGGGGTACCGCGATGCCAACACGTTGGAGCAGCAGCGCCAGCGGGGAAGGATGGTGCAGGTTTGCAACGTTCTACCCTACCTGAACGGGGTGCGGGCGGAGGGTTTCGCGCCGAGCGTGAAGCGTAATGGGCGCCGTGTGTCGGGATACCATGCGGCGGTGGGCGCCGCGCTGCGGGGGTGGTTTGCACGTACGCCGGGGGGAGAACGCTTCGACTACGCGAGGATTCGGCTGACCGATGGTTCGCGCGCGCTGCCCGCGGGGCTCACGCTAGCGCGGGGGCGGGGCGTGGTGCGCGTGGCGTGGGGCGCGGAGCTACCCTGGGGCGGAAGGCGGTTGCTGCTGGCAATGCGCCAGGAATCGTTGGGGCAGTGGGTCAGCGTATCGGTGGCGCTGGGGAAAGGGGCTACGGAGGTAGCGGTACGCACGCTAGCGGCGTGGGAGGGGCGGGAGGTGGAGGTGTGGGTGGCGTTCGTGGGGGAGAATGGGCGCGTTCGGACCTTGACGCACCGCGCGGAGCTAGGTGCGGTTGGAGCGGTAGCCGGCGAGGGCAAAGCGCAGCCGCTCCCTTGCCCATCGCTCTCGCGCAAAGGGAGGGCGCCGCGCCGGGGTGGCGCGCCAGGCCCGCGGAGCGGGGATAGGTGCCGGTTTAGACTTCCCCGCTGCAGGTGTCTCGTCTCCTGATGCCGCGTGGGAGAGAGGAGTGCTGGCGATGTCCCCCTCGCAGGCGTTATGGGGCGCATGGGGCTCGGTCAGAGAGGTGTCGTAATGACCGAAAAATTTTGCGCTGCTGGACGATTTTAGCGGGTGGAATCGCGTAGTGTAACATAGGTGTCGTAATTTTCGTTACGGTGTGTGCGGGGGAGTGTGGGCTATTGTGAGCGTGGTAAGGAATCAAATGGTGCGGAGGTTTTATTTCATGAAAAACGTACGAGGGATTAGGTGTAAGAAGGTTTCGGCGGGCTGGGCGAGACTGCTCCTTGGGGGCATGCTGCTGGTGTGCTCGCTGTGCGTCTCTTTTCCTGGATCGATTTTAGCGCAGACTGGAAAGGAATTTTGGTTCGATGTACCGGAGGTAAACAGAGGGCATGTTGCTAATAATACGGATTTTCATGTTTACCTGCATGTCACTACGCTCGATTTCCCGGCGGAAGTGAAGATTGCCCTGCCGGCGGAGCCCGGGTTCACCCCGTTGCAGTTCACGATGCCAGCTTCGTCCACGAAAAAGATAGAGCTTACGGATCCCTATAGCAACGTGAGCAATTTTACGAACGTTAACAGTAGGCTCTCCCTTTTTTACAATGCCTATAAGAATGTAATTACTGGTGAGAATTTAGGACGAACTAATAAGCCCCAATACATCGAGAATGTGCTGGGGTGGTCCGTTTCGGATCCTAATGCTGCTAGGCCCTACTTGAATCGCACCACCAAGGGGGTGCAGATGACGGCGACCGCAACGATAATGGCCTATATTGAAATTTCCGTGGGGTGGAATATGGACCTGATTGCGCTGAAAGGCAGTAATGCGCTCGGGAAGAAGTTCATAGTTCCATTCCAAACGGAGCTTTGGACATGCGACGGTCGATATTTTGGGATGCGCGAGCCGCCCTACAATTCGTTCAACATAGTTGCCACGCAGGACAACACGAAGATTCGAATAAAGGTTCCGCACGAGATATGGTTGAATGGGAATACAGGCGAGCAGGCGGGGGTGAACATTGGGAGGAAGCTGCCCGCAGGGGAACATATTTTATGGCTCAACAGGGGGGAGTCGTCCATCATAGCCCCCTACGCGAAGCAAAATGATTCTCCAGCATTCTTGATCGGTAGCGATCAAGATGGGCGTGGAAACTCTCTTGGATACCAAACGTCGCGTGATCCGCATAAGCGGTTAGCGGGGTCAATCGTGGAGGTTATGACCGACGAGGGGAGCGGTGGCGACATCGTGGTGCTGACGCGTGATGATATCACCGAGGGACCTAACCCCGACTACGTGACCGATCAGCTTGTGCCGGCCGTTACGGTGGGGAGCAATGGGGAGCGGGGAACGCTCGCGGGCACCGATTTCGGGATCGTGCAGGGGGTAGTTGCTAGGGCTAAGAAAGAGTATCTGTATGTGCTTGGAACTGAGGATGGAACTAAGGTGGCGGTTTCTGGGCATGGGACGTATATGCTAAATGAGGGGCAGCAGCAGAGCATCCACATGAGTGGTCCTAGCGATAGGGGGGTGACGGTGCGCGCCACGAAGCCCGTGCTAGTATTTCACATGTCGGGAGTCGAATGGACGACAGATGGTCAAGCTCAAAGGGGAGGGGCTGTAATCCCGGCGCTGCCGCAGGTGGGGACCTGCGTGGGGTCCGGGGAGGTGGCCTTCTCCCGTGCGAAGAGCGGAGACTACGTGTTTTACCTCAACGTGCTAGCCTGGGACGATCCGACCAATCCGGCGCGGTCGGCGATCGGGAGTTTTGAACTCTACAAGGAGAGCCCTACAGGCTTTGTGAGGGTTACCGGGAGCGAGCAGAATCTGGAGAACTATTTGAACAATCGGGCCAACTGGAGCCGGTTCCCCAATGTGGCGAATCCAGACCCCTCGGGGCCAGCGCAGTCTAGGGCTGAGAAATGGAGCTACGTGCGCGTGAATACCGATGATATTGGTGCTGGGATAGTCGATGGGAAGGCCTACCTGCTTGTAAATAAGAAGAACGTTTTCCATCTGGGTGTGCTGAATGGGGCTGCGAATAAAGATGCTTTCTACGGCTATTTCTCTGATTTTAAGTCCATTGCGGTGAGCCTTGATAACGTGGAGGTGGATACGCATGGGCAGGTGGAAGGCACGAAGCTGAAGGATATCTGCTTCGGGGATGTCGCGATTCTCGACGTTCCCCTGAGCAAGCAGTTCACCTACAAGTGGAGCGCGCCTGACGATCCGAGCGCCATGGACTACCTGTATAACTCCACGAACTATACCACACACCAGCCCTACGCGCAGCGTATGTACGTGAAGGGTATAAATCGCCCGGTGAAGTATCGGGTGACGGTATCCGGGATGTGCGATTTGGAGAAATCGCGGGATATCGATCTTAACGTTTCAGTTCTGCGGGACCCCGTGTTTATGGTGGATCCCGTGGTGTGCGTGAATGCCGCGGGGGATCCCCCGGTACGGGTGGGGTTGAAACGCTTGAATGGGGCGAATAAAATCATTTGGGGGTATCAGCGCCCCACGGATCCGGGCATCGTGCATTGGCGGACGGACGATGGGGTGTTAACGGACGCGGTGATGCACGATTTGGACTTGCCGTATGGCGGAACGAACGTTGGCGCGGCGGGCGAATTGCTACCTGAAAATACCACCGTCACCGCGGAGGTGCATAAGGGGGGATGCGTCAAGAAGTTTACGCGTGGCGTGCAGGTGATGAAGCAGCCGCAGGTGCCGATGATAGATCTCGGAGGGGCGTTGGCGTCTGATTGTAGCGCGCCGAACGCGGTTGGTGGGTTTGATCGCACGCTCACCATCAAGGATGCCAACGTGGCGAATGCGATGCCCGGGCAGGTGTATGTGCTTGAGTATGGGGATGGTAATTCGGAGCAGCTAACGCTGGCGCAGGCGGCCGCGGGGGTGTCGTACACATTCCCGGCGCGCGCCGCAGGCTACACGCTGCGGCTGCGCACGGAGGACGCGGAGGGGAGCTGCCGTTCTGATGCGGTGGATGTGGTGGTTGAATCGAAGCTAGTACCTAAGGTGACCCTCACCGCGAGTCCTACGCAGTTCTGCTCGGAGAGCCGTGCGGTGCGGGTGGAGAGCGGGACGCAGGATGCGAAGACGTACCAGTGGAGCTATAAAACGCAGCGGCCTGGGACTGTGCCTACGTTGGTGCAGCCGGAGACGCTCCTAGGGACTGGCGCGAAGCTCGATTTGAACGGTGCAATATTCAATGGGGGATATCTGACCGCGCAGGGATCGCCCTTGCAGTACGTCTTTAAGCTGGAGGCGGAGAATGGCGGTTGTCGCGCCTCGGATGAGGTGTCGGTGACCGTGCTGCCCAACGCTGGATTCCAGGGGCAGATTACGCCTAAGCGTACGGATCCCACCGCGCAGTGCGGCCCGTACGAGTATGAGTACACGGCGAAGGTGGCTTCGAATGTGGCGCGCTACGAGTGGCGCTGGCGTCGCGTAGGGGATGCGTCGTGGCAACCGTTCTCCACGGGGGCAGCGGTTGCGGATGGATCGGATTTAGTCGCGACGCGTACGTTTGATAACCAGACCTCCGATGATCAGGAGTATGAGGTGCAGCTGGAGGTGTGGGCTGCCGAGGGGGGGTGCGGGCAGGTGCTGCTCTTCGATAAGGTGCTGGTGCCCCCTGCATTCGCGGCGAGTATAGAGGGCCCACGCGTTGAGGTATGCCCGGAGCCCACGGGCGAAAAGGAGGTGGGGCTCAGAAACCTTACGACGGGAGGAGGCGCTGGGATAATTTATCAGTGGACGATAGACGGGGCGGCTTCGAGCCAGGCGAATCCATCCCAGGAGTTCCGGCACACCTTTATCAATACGGATACGCGAAACTCTAAAGATTTTACCGTGGTGCTATCGGCGCGGCAGGGTGTATGCGTGCAAAAGGCAACGACAGTGGTGAGGATATATCCGCGGGTGTCGCCGAGGTTTACGCTTCAGGAGTGGGATGCTACGGCCGGGACGCCTGGGGCGTTGATGGTCAATGCTGGCACGTACTGCTCGCCGCTCCGGATGGTGGGTACGGCAGAAGGCGCGGCGGATTATGTGTGGGAAACGACGTTTGATGGTAGGCGGGTGGCTAGCTCGGTAGGGGCGAATTACGACCTCACGTATAGCAATACGGAGCGTACCGGGCGTAGGCTTGCAGTAACGCTGCTCGGCACCAATCAATTTGGGTGCTCCGGGGAGTATCGGCAGGAGTACACGCTGCTGCCCGCGATAAATGCTACGGTGCTCGCGGAGGTATTGCAGGCGTGTACGCCGGACACGAGGGTGAAGGTTCGTGTGCCCGGGTTGGCAAGCAACGCGGTGAGCGCGGTGTATGAGCTGCAGGGGCAGGAGTGGGAGACGCTGCAGGGCAATCCCCGCACGCAGCCCGATGGTGCTGAGGTTCGCTATAGAACGCCGGGTACGTATCGGCTGACTTTGAAGGTGACGGATGGGAAGTGCTCGGCGGTAGGCACTAGCAATCCATTTGTGATTTTGCCCGGCGTGCAGCCGGAGCTGGAGAGTTTGCCGGCCGCGCAGGCTTCCGGATGTTCGCCCCTCAACGTGCGGTTGACCCCGGTTGCGCAGTCGTTGCAGGGGGCAACGTGGGCGCGCTGGGAGTTTGGAGATGGGGTGTACGACGCGAAGTTAGGCGCGGTGGATCATACGTTCCATGCTTCAGGCAATGCCCCGGTGGAGTACACCGTGCGCCTGACGGCGGGGAATAAGACGCAGTGCGACGCGCGTTCGAAACCGGCAGAGGTGAAGGTGAAGGTATACCCCTCGCCCACGGCGGGCGGCATTGTGACGGCTGCTGCCGATCCGTGTAGGCCGCAGACATGGAAGGTAGAGAATTTACAGTTCGTTGGTACTGTCGATGAGGTTGTGTGGACGTTTACGCCACGCGGGACGGGCGGCGCCGTGGTGACATCGCAAGGGGCACCGGCTGTCTTCCCGCGGGATGTGGAGTTGACGAATAGCCTCCCGAATGACCCCCTGCGCTACGATTTTCAGCAGGTGACGTACCGTCAATGGGCGGGTGGGCCACGATGCGCTTCCCAGCCTTTTGAGGGGTCACTCACGGTTGCGCCCACGTTGAAGCAGAAGATTGATTTGGAGGCCGCGGTAGGCGATCGGTGCGGTAGCGTTGAGGTGAAATTTAAGGATAATAGCAGCGGTGGTAAGGTGCGGCATACGTGGACTATCGATGGGGGGCGGACGTACACATCGGAGCGGGGAGATCCTATGCAGATTACGTTGACCAACACCACACAGGTGGTTAAGGAGAGCGTTGTGAGCGTCGTGTCGCGGCAAACGTTGCCGGATGGGCGAGAGTGCGTGCGGCAGTTCAATCCTGATTTTAAGGTTAAGGTGTACCCGTCGTTGCAGGCGACGATTGCGTGGGAGGTGGATGACTGGTGCGAGGTGCCGCTGAGGGTGAGGGTTCGTGCGACCGGGGTGCAGTCGGACGCGCAGTGCGTGTGGACAACCACGGCGCCGCAGACGGCCAATAGCACTGGGACGAATCCGGTGGAGCTGCAGTTTACCAATGGGGAGCCGGAGAACGACAAGGAATTCACCATTCGGCTGGCGGTGGAGCAGCGTTGGAGCGGGGGTGTTACGTGCCGCGGTGAGGCTGAGCCCATAAAGATAGCAGTGCCGGCGCCGCCCAAGGCGGTTGCTAAGGTGGTGGCCCAAACGAACGCGGCGCAATGCGGCACGTTGGAGGTTTCGCTAGATGGTCGCGAGAGTACTGGGCTTTCCGGCGCGGGTAGCAGCTATACGTGGAGTTTTGGGGATGGCGCGCAGTCAGATGGAAAGCAGGTAACGCACACGTACCAGAACTTGGGTTTTGATGGTACGGATGATGTGTACACGGCGGAGCTTCGGGTTCGCAACGCGAGGGGATGTACTGACCGTGCGCAGCTGACGTTCACGGTGCATCCCGAGGTGAAGGCTCTCTTTAGCATTAAGACGCAGAAGATTTGCACACCTTTCGAGGCAGAGATAGAGAACCTCTCCATCAATGGTAAACGCTACAAGTGGCAGCTGCGTAATCCTGATGAGACGCTCAACCCGAGCGATCCGATGCAGTTCACGTACACGTTTGATAATGATAGTCAGACCACCATGCTCTCGCGGGTGTTGCAGCTCACTGCCATTGCGGAGCATGCGGATGGCATTACGTGCCAGGCGGTATCGGCGCCGTACACAGTGACAGTTCCTCCACGATTAGTACCTTCATTTAGAGTGAGTACGCCATTGGCGGGTTGCTCTCCTTTGGAGGTGCAGGTGGAGAATACCACGCCGAGCAACATGGTAGTGAATGGGCGTTACACATGGAATTGGGGGAGTCTACACACGGCCACGGGCGTTGGGCCCCATAGCTACACGGTGGTTAATGGTGATAGGGCGGCCTCGTTAAAGGTGCCGGTATGGCTGGAGGTGAGCGATGGGTATGGTTGCCGCGCGCAGACGGCGGTGCAGGAGGTGGAGGTGTACCCGGCGGTGGAGGCGGGCTTTAGCGCTTCGCCGCGGGGTGGGTGTTCCCCGCTGCTGGTGGAGGTGGTGAATACTCGACCCTCGCCTGCGTACGAGTATTACTGGACGTTAGGCTCGCAGGGCGTAACCACAGTGGCATCGCCCGGGAGGTTGACGTATGAGAATCCCCATCTCGATAGGGCGACTGCCCAGCGGGAAGTTATATCGCTGGAAACGCGGCTGGTGGGGCATCCTGAGTGTAAAGATAAGAAGGAGATTACGGTGGAGGTTTGGCCGCGCGTGATCGCGGACTTTACGCTGTCGGCAACGAAGGGGTGTGACCCGCTGGAGGTGAAGGTTAAGGATAAAACGCAGTCGGCCCCCGGGGTACGGAGGTACGTGTGGGATGCGAGTGATGGCCAACGGAGCTTGGAGGCGGAGCCTACGTTTACTTTCCGGAATGAGAGCCGGTCAACGACGCGCGAGATTGATCTAACGGTGACGGTTAGCTCGGAGCAGGGGTGCACGGATACGTGGCGTTCGCATGTGACGGTGCTTCCAACCCCGGTGTCGGGTTTCTCAATCGTGGGGGATTCGAGGGGCTGCTCGCCATTCGCGCTGGCGTTGGAGGATAAGGCTGAAGGGAGCGATTTACAGTACCGCTACGATTTCGGCGATGGAAAAGTGGAGACGGGGAATCTGACCGGCCGACGAATGGAGCATACATACAGCAATCGCGGGGCATCCCCCGAGAGCCATCTGCTGGTGCAGCGCGTTACGACCCCGGAGGGGTGCTGGGCGGAGACGAGCCAGCAGGTGCATGTGAATCCGCAGGTGACGGCAGATTTCGGGGTGCTCCCCGGGGTGAATGGGTGTTCACCGTTCAACGTGACGTTGGAAAACCATTCGATAAACGCTAAGAGCTACGAGTGGACGTTCGGCGATGGTGGAATTTCGACGCAAGAGAATCCGGGCCATCAGTACGTGAATGTTTCCCCGCTTGATGTAAAAAATACGTTACGCCTGGTGGCACGTTCCGACTACGGCTGTTCCGATGCGCTGGAGCAGGAGATAGTGGTTCATGCCTCTCCCAGCGCGCGATTCGAAGCTACGCCGCCCGCGCAGCTTTACCCGAGCACGAGGGTGACGGTGGATAATCAGAGCCAGCCGCTAGTGAATAGCTGGGATTATACGTGGGAGTGGGGCGATGGGCAGAGCTCGCAGGGGATTGCTCCGGAACCGCACGTTTACGAGGTGTGGGGAGATCCGGCGAATGACTTTATCATCCCAATCACGCTGACGGTTACCAATAGCCACTGCCGGTCGGTAGCGAGAAAAGAGGTAATCATACGAGCGCCGAAACCCACGGTAGAGTTTACGGCGAACCGTGTGAGTGGCTGCCCGCCGCTGGAGGTTCAGATGCTAAATTCGACGAAGTACGCTGAGTCGTGGGTTTGGTATTTCAATGATGGCACGGAGCCGAGCGAAGAGCCAGAACCGCGGCATGTGTTTGCGGAGCCGGGCAGCTACCACGTGCGACTCGTGGCTGTAGGCCCGGGAGGAATGGAGGAGAAGTTCTTGGTGTTTGAGGTGTTCCAACGTCCGCAGGTGGAGTTTAAGGTTGAGCCTGAGAAGGTGTACCTACCCAACGCGGAGGTGCAGGCTTTGAATTTGAGCGTGGATGCGCACAGCTTCCGGTGGGATTTCGGGGATGGTTCTACGAGTCTCGATGAGTCGCCGTACCATACGTACCTAGCGCCCGGGCATTACGATGTGAAGTTGACCGGCCTGTCGCAGCAGGGGTGCGAGGGTAGCAAGACGATAAAGAATGCTGTTTTTGTGGATGGGTCGGGTAGAATTCGCTTCCCAACGGCCTTCCGTCCGCAGGGACCGGGCGGTCGTTACGGGATGCGTGACCATAGCAATTCTGTATTCCATCCGTTCGTAGATGGTAGCGTGCAGGATTATAAGCTTATGATATTTACGCGCTGGGGAGAGAAGATATTTCAGACGACCGACGTGAACGAAGGTTGGGACGGCTATTTTAACGGGTCGCAGTGTCCCTTGGGCGTTTACGCTTGGCGTGCAGTGGGAACCTTCTACGATGGTAGCGTGTTCGATTTGAAGGGGAATGTGACGCTGCTCCGCTAGAAGGGGGGCTGGAAGAGTTGTGAACGGGCCGCGCAACGGCGCGCGGCCCTTGGGGTGGGAATGGGGGGGGCCCGGCCGGGGGGCCCCGCGGGACCCGGTAATTTGGGGGCGGGGGGGGGGTGGGGGCGGG
>JABCPG020000114.1 GCA_013333195.2 Bacteroidia bacterium | reverse complement strand
CGTACTTGCAGAATAACACCACCACCACTGAGGTGTACAACATGGGTAAAGTCTTCGCGCTGCCGAAGCCAAATCCGCGGTTCTTCTTCGGCATGAAGCTCCTTGATGATCCACGGATAACTAAAATTGTGGATGAGCCGCTCCTTTTCACGGATGATGGAGGGGTGCTGCAAGACTACGGGCCGGATCATATCAGTTCGGTAAAGTTCATGCCGGCGGATCCCAGCAAGGTGATTTACATTGCCTTCAGGAAGTGCGAGATGAAGGGGCGCGATGCGATGGCAATCTACGCTGATGGGTTGGCTAAAGATTTTGAGTACGATAAGGAGACGGCAACCTACGAGTACACGGAGAAGGGCGGGAGCGAGTTCAAGTCGTTTGTGTCGGGGGCGAAGGATGGGTCGATCACCACGTTCTTCAACGATCGCAACTACGATGAGGGCGGCGCCGGCTGGGTGGCCGAGGTGCGCCAGGTGCCTCGCGCCAATAGCCTTACCCTGCTGCCGTTGGATGTGGCTGACAACTACCCAACCGAGAGCACGCAGCTAAAGATAAAGGTCAAGAATTTGACGCCTCAGGAGATGAAGGACGTTGATGGGGTGCTGGTTACGAAGTTCCCATTGACATCGGTGTCGGTTGAGCCGATAAACTTCGTCATCCCGAGCATCCCGGCGAAGGGAGAGGTTGAGTACACGATTCAAGATACCATAAAGCTACCCTACCCAACGAAGGTTGATGTGAAGGTATTTATACGCGGGCTGGATGCCGACGGGAGCGATAATACGCAGAGCGCCTCTATATGGAATGATAGGTTCTGGAAGGGCGGTGAGATTAAGGATACGGAAAAACAGGGGATTAATGGGGTGTCGGTGGTGCCGACCGATCTGGAGCTTAAGTTGCATGGGGCGAGGCAGGATTACGCCCTCAACAAGGTGTTGCCGTTCTACACAAAGACGGTGAATCCGCTGATTGTGGAGCTGGAGAACGAACCGGAGGAGGAAGATCTGCCAGCGTCGATCCATGTGTGGATAGACTTTGATGATAAGGATGCTGGGTTCGTTGATGTGGCTCCCGAGCACTACAGCGTTGCGCTTGAAGAGGATGAGACAGTCTACGAGATGTCGGTGGATTTGACCGCCGCTAACGTCAAGGCGGGCAAGTACAGGATGCGCGTCGCGGTGCTGCCGGATGCTAGCACGGAGACCTTTATTAAGGGTGGTGAAGCCGCGTGGGGCCGCTCGACGGATATTATCGCCGAGGTGATAGAGGGGGCGAACCCCAAGGAGAATGATGTGGAGGTTCGCTTCAGAGGGACTGATCTTCAGTCCGGCCAGGCGCTTTCGGCAACGCAGAAAGTATCGGGGTGGGTGATTAACAATGGGCACCATCCGATTAAGGATGTCGAGGTGCAACTCTTTGTGGATGGAACGCTGGTAGGCACGCATACTGTCCCCAATAAGATACCAGCCTTTTACGAGAACGAAGTTTTATTCGAATTCCCGCAGACCATCGATTTGAGCAGGCCGAAGAAGTATACGTTGGAGCTTAAGCTGACGAAGGAGGATGGGGATAGTACGAATAACGTTGCGAAGCGGGAGGTGATATCGACGCTGCCCTTGGCGAAAGATAAATTTTACACCCTAGCCTTTGAGGGGGATGAGAAGGAAAAGATAGCGGTGCCCCTGCTGATAGGGGAGAGCGATAGTGCCACGATGGAGGGTTGGTTTAAGCTCGATGAGCCGCAGTTCTCGACGCTATTCAAGGCGAAGGGGCTATGGGTAGCCTCTACGTACCGGATGCGAGGCGATATTCCCGACAATGCGATAGCCATAGTTGCGGGGCGAAAGATGCTGCGCTACTCGAAGGCCAATACGTTCATGCCGGGTAGCTTCCACCATGTGGCGGTGGCCATTAAGGTGAAGCTGGGCATTTTCTTCTCAGAGACGCTAGTGAAGCTGTATATTGATGGTAAGGAGGTTGAGCTGGAGGGGGATGGTGATGACGTGGCCGACTTCTACGGGCTATCAATCGGAAATGAGCTGAAGGGCGAGGTGAAGATGTTCCGCTTCTGGATTAAGAGGTTGAAAGAGAATGAGGTTGCTGAGAATATGGGAAAGAGCGTCCGCGGTGCTGATGGGAGTCTCCCGGCGGAGTGCGTCGCGGAGTACATGATGAACGAAGGGGCGCAGGGCTACATATCGTCGGAAGGCCAGTGGATAGCGGAGATAGTGAGCGATCGCGTTGATGCTGCGGAGAATAATATATGGAAGGAGCGTAGCCAACTCGTGGATGCTGTGCGGTTTGAGGGCCAATTGCTACCCTCTGAGCTCGCGAGCGACGGGGCGATAACGTTCGTCATGCCGCACGACTTTAACGATTACGCCAATGTGACGGGTGAGATAGTGGCCCTGTGGCCGAATACTAAGGTTCTCTACAAGGGCGCTGAGGTGCAACCCGACACGAAGTTTGACTTTAGCGGCGCGGACCATGAGATAAGCATTGATGCGAGCAACACGGTGTTTGGGTTTGCCCTCGAGCAGAAGGGGCTGAAAATCCGTCTGGTGGCGGATAAGAACCCCGAGGCGGAGATCAAGAAGCTCGATGTGCTGGTGGCGGACAATGCGAACCTAAAAGAGGATGTGCGCCTGTTGGATCCGTCGCAAACGGTGGTGCTGATCCCCGAAGATAAGTCGGCGGCGGAACCGCTCGATGTGAGCAAGCTGGTGGTGACCTTCACGGAGCTTTCCGCGGGGGCGAAGTTAGAGTACAACAATAAGACGATTGCGCAGGGAGAGAAGCTGGAATTGGATCTTACTCGTCCCGTGTCGGTGAAGGTAATAGCGGAGAATGAGCGGGAGTTCTCGTTCTACACGCTACAGGTGTCGAAGGGCCAAACGATTACGTGGGAGAGTAGCTCTCTAGAGCTTGCCTACACCAACGAGGTGCGTGATATGAAAGCCAGCAGCAGCTCCGGGCTTCCGGTGGTGTACCGATCGCTGGATCCCAACGTTGCCACGATTGATGCGGAGGGGAATCTGCATACAGCTGGCGTTGGGGAGACGGAGGTTGTTGCCACAGTGCCGGCCGATGGGGTGTACGCAGCGGCAGAGGCTGTCACGCGGAAGGTGAAGGTGACCCCCGCGACCCTAACCATTTCGCCCGAGCCGATGGCGATGGACGAGGGGGATGCGATTCCCGAGGTGGCGCTGCGCTACGCGGGCCTTCTCTTTAACGAAGCGAAGGTAACGTTCAAGCAGCCTCGCTACGAGATTTATAAGGATGCCGCAACGGTGTGGACTCCCGACATGGCGCCCCTTGCGCCGGGGAGCTACGCGGTGAAGGCGCAAGGCTATACGGCACCCTACCAAGATGGGAACTACATGGTGACGCTAGAGGCGGGAATCTTAGAGGTGAAGGCCTCCACGGTGAGCAAGCTCGTGAGTTTCGTGGTTCGTGATGGGGCAAACGCGGCGGTCGCGGGTGCAACGGTGACGGTTAATGGCGTGGAGCTGACCACGACGGCGGAAGGGAAGGCCTCGATCAAGCTTATGCCGGGTGTGTACCAGTACGAGGTGGTGAAGGATGATCATCAGGCGGTGACTGGTGAGGTGAAAGTGGAGAAGGCTGATGTAGAGCTGCCGGTATCGCTGCTTAAACTTGAGGTGACGCTGACCTACACGGTGTCTGCGAGTGGGCACGGAACGATATTCGGCGAGAAGGTGCAGCGTCTCCCGAAAGGGGGCACGGGCAGCCCTGTGACGGCAGTGCCGGAAGATGGCTACCTCTTTGACGGTTGGGACGATGGGAGTAAGGAAGTGGCCCGCACCGATTCTGGGATCATAGAGGACAAGGGGTATGTTGCTTCGTTTAGAGCAGTGGAGTTCAGCCTGGTATATAGCGTTGGTGACGGAGGTAGCTGGGTGAGCGGGACCCAATCGCAGACGGTCGGCGCAGGGGAGAATGGCACCAAGGTTGAGGTGCAGGCCAATCCAGGCTATGTATTCCTAGGATGGAGCGATGGCGTGCGGACGCTGACGCGTACCGATAAGGATGTGCATGGCGATATCAGGGTAACAGCTCAGTTCTACAAGCTCTTCAAGCTGCCGATTGCGGAGAACTTCGACTTCTACAACGACTTGCCAAAGGCGTGGAGCGTGGAGAATCTTTCCACCGCGAAAGGCGCGACTGTGTGGACGTTTGGAACGCACAAGCGGACGTTTGCAGCTTCGCGGGAGAGAGGCAACTACATGTATGTGGATTCTGACATAACGCCGCGAGGAATTTTAGATAGTACTGGCCTGCGGACCCCATGGTTTGATATTAGCGTGGTGACGGACGATATAGTTGTGGGGTATGACCTGTTCTTCAAGGAGTATGGTTCTGGTAAGTTGAAGCTGCAATATAGCTTTGACGGGGAGAATTGGACGGATGTGGTTTTATACAGCAACACGCTCGATCCCTCTGGGAAGCAAGAGTATACGATAGAGGCAGCGGCGCTGGCGGGACAACAGAAAATGCAGCTGAGATGGCTCTACGGGGCGGAGTACGATGGATGGGTTGCGGTTGACAACGTGGTGATAGAGGTTAAGAATAAGCCGGTGTTGGTGGAGTACTACGCGTCGGCGAATGGCAAGCTCAAGACCGCAAGCGACCCGACGCTGAAAGAGAAGGTTGAGGTTACGACGCCGCGAGGCACGGATGGCGAGGCGGTTACGGCAGTAGCGGATGCAGGCTACCAATTCGACCGCTGGAGCGACGGAAAGACGGAGGAGGAGCGTAAGGATAGCGATTTTGGGCGTTACGTCGCGACGTTTAAGCGGGTGCCTAAGACCAAGTACGATGTTACCTACCTTGCCGATGATAAGGGGCGGATCGAAGGATTCTCCTACCAGCAGGTAGAGGAGGGCGAGAAGAGTCTGGAGGTCAAAGCGGTGGCGTTGAATGGCAAAGATCAATTTGTCAAGTGGAGCGATGGGCGCAAAGACAATCCGCGGGTTGATGAGAATGTGATGGGGGCGATGACCGTGACGGCAGAATTCGCCTCGCGCTTCAGGTTGACTACGAGCGTGAAGGGACGCGGGGAGCTGGTCGCGATGGTAAATGGGAAGCCGGTGGCGGAAGATGGATTTGTGGCCTCGGGTGCTACGGTAGAATTCACCGCGACGCCGGGCGACAGCTACGAGATCGCGAGCTGGGAAGGCGTGCAGGCAACCCCGGCGAATGCCGCTACAGCGCAGTTGGTGATGGATGAGGATAAGGAGGTAAGCGTGACGTTTGCACCAAAGAAAGCGACACTTACGTTCCTTGTGGTTAAGAAAGGCACCGCGGATCCGATTGCGGGCGCGAGCGTGACGCTAGAAGGAAAGGCTTCGCAGCAAACGAATGCTGAGGGCAAGGTGGAGTTCGCCGGTTTGACGTATCGCCGGTATGAGTACAGCGTTTCGCTTCCCGGAGGAACATCGGTAGCGGAGTCTGTGGAGGTGCAAGGCGATATGACGAAACGAGTGGAGATGGATTGGGAGGGTGCAGTTGCTACCTTCATTGTATCGCTCAACGCTACTCCGCAAGAAGGCGCGGTGGTGGAGATTGATGGTAGGCAGATAGCGACCGACGCGAATGGGAAGGCGATTTTCAGCCTAAGTAGGAAGGTGTACGACTACACCGTGATGAAGCGCGGCTTTAAGGAGGCTAAGGGAAAAGTGGATCTTTCTGGCGGTGATAAGGAAGAGGCGGTGAAGCTAGAGAGCGAAGCGCGCGCGATTTTCATTGTGCGAGTGAATGGAGTTCCAGTGGCGGATGCAACCGTGTCAATTGGGGGTACGACTGCCCAAACCGACGCGGATGGAAAAGTGACGGTCGAGGGGTTGGAAAAGAGGGAGTACGATTACGAGGTGACGAAGACCGGTTTCCAGAAGGCCGAAGGGAAGGTGGATTTGAAGGATGGAGAAAAGGAGGTGGAGGTAAGCCTGGCGAGCATTGCCGAGGTGACCTTCACGGTGCAGGCTGACGGCAAAGCGGTAGAAGGCGCGAGCGTAGAGCTTGGCGGTGTAACCGTGCAGACCGACGCTTCCGGGGCAGTAACCATATATGGCTTACAGAAAGAGTCGTACGACTACACGGTGGCGAAGGATGGGTACAAGAGTGTTGCCGGTAAGGTGGATTTGTCGGGAGGAAACCAGACGGTTTCGGTGACGCTGGAGAAGGATTTGGCGAACGTGACCTTCACGGTGCTGGCAGACGGCAAGGCGGTAGCCGGCGCGAGCGTGGCCTTGAACGGTAGGACCTTGCAGACCAACGCGGATGGGAAGGCGGTTTTTGAAGGGCTTGAGAAGCGAGCGTATGACTACGCGGTGACGAAGGCGGGGTACAAGGACGCATCGGGCAAGGTGGATTTGACCGGCGGAAATCAGGCGGTATCGGTGCAGCTGGTGAAGCAGGGTAGCCCGACCCCCGTTGAGGCCGTGGCGCTGCGACAGGTGACGTTGCGACCGAATCCCGCGACGACGGTGCTCTACCTAGACAATACGGCGGATGTGGAGAGGCTGTGGATTGCTTCGGTAGGCGGTGTGGAGCTGCTACGCTGGGAGAATCCGCAGGGCGAGCAGGCGCTGCAGGTGTCACTCGAGGGCTTTGCCGAGGGGGCGTATGTACTCGTGGTGGAGAGCCGAGGAGAGCGCAGGGCGTTGCCGTTCGTAGTGCGAAAGTAATGAATGGTGTGTACGGTTAGCTAACTAGCGACCGGTGAGTAAGGTTGAGCCAGATTCCCGTTTAAGGGAGTCTGGCTCACTTTTTGTGTATTAGACGGCACGTGAAAGGAGTATCGGCCTTTGCGGCTTCGCGAGTAGGGGTACTCGGTTTGTAGTGAGGCGCAATGAGAAGCTGCGCAGCCTTTCAAGGTTTATTTTTGGTTCGTTTTTTGTATGTATTACATCTATGAGAAACATTGTAATGCGCTTGTAGTATCATTACTAGAAACGTTTTTTCAATGGGCTTGGAGGGGGTGAAGGATGACATCCGCGCGATACAGGAAGTTTATATAGCTTTGCACATAATTTTCGATAATATATTTGTTAAATGGGAGGAGATAGGATGAGATGCCAAATACGTAAGGCGGTCGTGACGCTGCTAGTCATATCCGCATGGATGGGCACGGCGTTGGGACAGTGGAAAGAATACACTGACGCGAAGGGGGTGCGGTGGCAGTACGAGGAGATAGCCGCGGGACAGAGTTGTAGAATTAAGCCGGCGGCGGTGGCCGCGATTTCCGGTGCTGTGGATATCCCAGCGAGTGTCCCTGATAATGGCGTGACGCTGAGTGTGGTGGAGATTGCAGAAGAGGCGTTCTACCAATGCACCGGGCTGACGGGGGTGACAATTCCAAACTCCGTAACTAGCATAGAGGGTAGCGCATTTGCGTCTACAGGGTTAACGACGGTAACGATTCCGGGCGGTGTGACTACCATAGGGACCTTCGTATTCGACCAGTGCAACGAATTAAAGAGAATAGAGGTTGCGGCGGAGAGCACGACGTTTACGAGCGTTGATGGGGTGCTTTTCAGCGCGGATAAGCGTACGCTTGTCTACTGTCCCAACGGCCGCAGCGGCACCTACGCTGTGCCTGATGGGGTAACCACGATTGGGGCAACCGCGTTTGCGCATTGCGCGCTGCTGGAAGGGGTCTCCCTACCAGCGGGGGTAACGCAGATCGAAGCGAGCGCATTCCAAGATTGCAAACACCTAAAAGCGTTCACTTTGCCGCAGGGAGTAGAGGAGATTGGGGATTATGCATTCGGGATGTGCCAGAAGCTGACCGAGATCCTCATCCCGCAAAGCGTAACGGAGCTTGGGGTACGGGCGTTTGCGGGGTGCATGGGGTTAAGCAAGGTGTTCTTGGAATTTAATAAAGATTGCTGGGTGAAGAATGGTGCGTTTGCCAACATAGCTAGTTCGCCCAGGCTCTACGTGCGTGATGGCGAAGAACGAGCGCTTAAGGGGAATGGAAATAGCTGGTGGACGCAGTTTACCGTCATCGAAACGGCCATTGCGTCCATTACCGTGCACTCTAATGGGGCGAAGGTTCCAGAGGCGACCGTCAAGATGGTTGGGAAAGAGGTTCTTACCGATTCTGAGGGTAATGTGAGTTTTAAGTGGCTGGAGAAGCAGGCGCATAGCTACACGGTGACGAAGGCGGGTTACAAGAACGGATCGGGCAGCGTGGACCTGACGGCTGGCAACCAGGCGGTAGCTGTGGAGCTGGAGAAGGACCTGGCGAGTGCCACCTTCACGGTGCAGGCTGGCGGCGTTGCGGTGGAAGGCGCGGAGGTGTCGGTGGGCGGCAAGGCCGGGCAGACCAACACGGCGGGGCAAGCGACCATCGTGGGGCTGGAGAAGCAGGCGCATGGCTACACGGTGACGAAGGCGGGGTACAAGAATGCGTCGGGCAGCGTGGACCTGACGGCGGGCGACCGGACGGTTGCGGTGGAGCTGGAGAGGGATTTGGCGAATGCAACCTTCACGGTGCAGGCTGGCGGCGTTGCGGTGGAAGGCGCGGAGGTGTCGGTGGGCGGCAAGACCGGGCAGACCAAACCGGCGGGGCAGGTGACCATCGG
>JABCPG020000113.1 GCA_013333195.2 Bacteroidia bacterium | reverse complement strand
TCGGCACGGGCCAACCTCTAAAATCGGCGGGGCGGGTGTACACGGGAGGGGCGAGTAGCCCATCCTGAAACGAATCGCTGAGCGCCGAGGTTTCGTCGCCCAGCACCCCGGGGATAAGGCGCGCAACGGCATCAACAAGGACTGCGGCAGCCAGTTCGCCGCCGCTAAGCACGTAGTCACCCACAGAAATTTCGCGCGTCACTATATGTTCTCGCACGCGATGGTCAATCCCTTTATAGTGCCCGCATAGGATTAGGATTCGTTGGTTGAGGCTGAGCGTATTTGCAAGCGGCTGCGTTAGAAGTTCGCCATCGGGGGAGGGGTATATTATCTCATCGTACGGCCCGCGCTGCGCCTGTAAGGATTCCACGGCTTCAAAGAGAGGCCCCGGGGTGAGCACCATCCCCGCGTCGGGACCGAAGGCGTAGTCGTCAACGTTACGGCGGGCATCATGCGCGTAGTCGCGCAGCGAATGCACCTGCACGTCGAGAAGCCCCTTCTGGCGCGCGCGTCCCACTATGGAGAATCCCAGCGGGCTATCGAGTAGCTCTGGCACTACGGCAACAATATCAATCTGCATCGCTTTTCCTTACGCTACAAACATTGCGCTGCGCACCTGCCACCCTGTCGAGGCCGATGCGCAGCGCGTACGTACGTCACGTTTAGGCTTGGGTTAAAATATTTTCGCCCATTCGTGCTTTTTCCTCTCCTTCCATAGGCCGGTGTGGTACGCGTTGCTCACGATGAGGGGTACCACCGTGGTGGCCTCCGCGTAAACCATCTGCTCGTGCATGTGGTTTACTTTTCCCCAGGACCCCGCCTCCTTGAGCGTGGACGAGGAGCAAGCTCCATCGCGGGGGTCGGCCACCGTGATTTGGATTGCGTACTTATGCATCGGGACATCGTGCTTTAGCACCTCCGCGCACACCACGATATCCTGGGCAAAATTTTTGGGGACACCCCCGCCCACCATGAACAGCCCGCTCTCCCCGCCGCGGATTTTAATCTCCGTGAGTTCGCGGAAATCCTTAACGCTATCGATTGAAAGATGCCTATCGGGATGCGCCACCTGGTGCATCACCAGGCCGAAGCCCGCGCTGCAATCGCTGAAGGCCGGGACGAATATAGGCACGTTATGCTCGTAGCACGTTTGTATAAGGCTGTCCTTCTTCTTGGAGTGCGTAGTGAGGTAGCGGCCCATCTCCCAGATAAATTCTCGAGAGCTATAGGGGCGAGGCTCAAGGCTGTCGGCTATAGCCTGTATCGTTGCATCGCAATGCTGCAATTCCTCCTCGTCGATGTACGTGTCGTAGATCCGATCGACGTACTGCGCGCGGAGCGCGCTATCATCAACGAACTGCGTGCCCTTGTAATGCTTGTAGCCGAGCGCCTCGAAAAAGTCCATGTCGACAATGGATGCCCCGGTGGAGACCACGACATCTACCATGTTGCATTTTACCATGTCCACGTACACCTGCATACATCCCCCCGCGCTAGAACTACCGGCGAGCGTGAGAATCGACGTGCAGCCCTTATCCTTCAGCATACTATTGAATATGTCGGCCGCATTCGCGGTTTCCCGCGAGGCGAAAGACATTTTACGCATTGCATCAATTATCGGGCGCGCATCGATCTTTTTTATGTCGATATGCTCAATCGTTTCTTGCAGTAGCTCTTTTTTGCTCATTGCCAATTTATGTTTTTTCTCTTCCCAACGGGGAGGCGTACCCTCCCGAGCGCAAAGTTACGTATTATTTAGAATAAGGCAGTGCCCCGCGGGCAATTAAGGCGGGGGGAGAACTCACCCTAAAGGGTAAGCCCTCCCCCCGCCTCGCTCCTTGCGCCTGCTAGGTGCTCCGTCCGCTACCCTTGAATCAACTCGTTAATCTTTTCGACAAGCACGGTTTTAGGCACCACGCCAACCTGCTTGTCCTTCACCTCTCCGTCCTTAATGAATAGCACAGTTGGGATGTTGCGTATGCCGTACTTTGAGGAGGCCGTAGGGTTGTTGTCCACGTTCACTTTTCCTACGAGAACCTTTCCCTCGTACTCCTTCGCTAGCTCTTCGATCACCGGCCCTAGCATACGGCATGGCCCACACCATTCCGCCCAAAAATCAAGCACCACGGGCTTGGTAGACTTGAGTACGCTCGACTCAAAATTGGAATCTGTCACCTCAAACGCCATAACAATCTCTCCTTATAATTAGTTACTACTTAAATAAATACAAATCCGAAAGCTACTACTCTTCCTCCGCGACGAGCTCTTCAATCATCGTCTCTTCGTTTTCAGGAACGATTTCCTGATTGTTTTGTTCGATTGTGCGCCCGTTGATCCGGATTGCAAAACCGTTTTCCAGAAGTTTGTCGATGACCGATTCGGAGATGCCAATCTTGAAGCTATCGCTGACGCACCGCACGCTGCGCCCATACTTCTTGTCGACGATATCGAACGTAAGGGAGGTTCGCGATTGGGGATCGCGCGCGAGGATATTGCGCAGCAGCGCTAGATGTTCGTTCGTGAACTGCGCGGTGTCCACCCGGATTTCTACGTTGGAGCACAGCGCGTCGATTGCTTTCTGGATGGGGGTTACGAAATCTACGTTTAGCGAGGGGGGCATTCCTCCACGCTCCATTTGCACAATTTTCATGCGCATACATATAACCGTGTTTTGCACTAGCAGGTCGCGATACTTCTCGATTTGTTTGTCGAGGAATCGGAAGGTGTGGCTTCCGGATAGGTCGTCCATGACCATGGTCACCTCGTTGTACGTTACCCCCCGCTTGCTCCTGCGCTCCTGGGATTTAACGCTACGCACGAGTCCCCCCACCACGTACTCGCCGTACTCCCTATCGTCGACCTTCTGCTGCAAGGATGCGAGCTCTGCGCTGCATATGTAGTTGAGCTCCTTCATGTAGGGGGAGAGGGGATGCTCCGAGAGGTACTGGCCGATTAGCTCGCGTTCCTCGATGAGGAGGTCGAGGCGCGATACCTCTGTTTTCAGCTCGGGGAATCGCTGTTCGGGGTTCAGATCTTCAAAGCGGAAAAACGAGCTACTCTTCTTGAAGTTGTCGAAAGAGCGTTTGTAGTCGAGCAGCGTTTCGTACCAAAATTTCGTTTTCTGGGAGGGTTCGTCGATTCTGGATCCATTCTCCGGCTTTCGGTCGACCTCTTGGAAGTAGTACGCTCTATTGCCATCCGGGGTCAACGAATCGAGCGCGCCGCTTTTGATAATGCCCTCCAAATTTTTTTTATTGCAATCGCCCGATTCCATGCGCTTGACTAAGTCGTAAATGTTTTTGTAGGGGCCACCGGCTTTCCGCTCGGCCACCACGCGAGCCATTGCGTCGCTGCCCACCGATTTGATGGCGCACAGCCCGTAGCGAATATCTCCATTTTGCTGAACTGAGAAATGCTCTTCGCTTTCGTTGACATCGGGTTGCAGCACGCGTATCGCCATGCGTTTGCACTCCGCCATGAGGACCTTGAGCTGCGCGGGGTCGCCATGGAACACCTCAAGGTTAGCGGCCATTAATTCGCTCGGGTAGTGCGCTTTGAAGAAGCCTGTTTGGAAAGCCACGTAGGCGTAGCACACGGAGTGCGACTTGTTGAACGCGTACTTCGCGAATTTTGTCCACTCCTTCCACACCTCATCGGCCTTTTCTTTTGGGAAATTATGTTTGCTGCACCCCTCCTTAAAGAGTTTCTCCTGCTCGGGTAGGTCGTCGGTTTTTTTCTTAGCCATAACTTTCCGCAGCTTGTCTGACTGGCCGGGCGTGAAGCCCGCAAGCATTCTGGAGAGCATCATCACCTGCTCCTGGTAAACCGTCACGCCGTACGTTTCCTCGAGCACCGCCTTTGCCTCCGGCACGATGTAGGAGATAGGCTCCTTACCCGTTTTACGGGCGATGAACGTGGGGATGCTATCCATGGGGCCTGGGCGGTAGAGCGCGTTCATAGCTACCAGGTCTTCAAATCGGTTCACTTGCAGCTGCCGTAGGAAACGTCGCATGGCAGGGCTTTCAAATTGGAAGAGCCCCACCGTTTCTCCCCGCGCGAAGAGCGCGAGCGTTTCCTTGTCGTCGAGAGGAATCTCCTCAAGGGCGACCGATACGCCAAATCGTTGGGCCACGAGTTTCTGCGCTATGCGTAGCACGGAGAGCGTGGTTAGCCCTAGGAAGTCCATCTTGATTAGCCCGAGGTCCTCGAGATCCTTCCCTTCGTACTGCACGAAGAGGGAGTCGTCTTCAAGTACCCCATTCTTTTTTTTGGTTTTCCCGGCGGGCCTCACCATTGGCACTAGGTTCTTTAGCGGCTCAACCCCAATGATGTATCCGCATGCGTGCCGCCCCGAGGAGCGTACGTACCCTTCGAGCGCTCTCGCGCGCTTGAGGAGCAGGGCGCTTTCGGGCTGAAGGCGGGCGAAGGTTTCCCCTACTTCTGGATGCTCCTTGAGTAGCTTGGCGAAAGTGCTTTCCCTGGCGCTTTCGATGGCATCTATAATCGGTTTTTTCAGCGTTTCATCCTGCCGGAAACGTTTGCATGCCTCGTTGACCGAATCCTTCATCATCATGCGCTGGAATGTGGAAATGCCCGCCACGCATTCCTCACCGTACTTCTGCTTCACGTAGTCGAGGACCCTTTCGCGTTTGCTATCCTCAAAATCCACATCGATATCGGGTAGGCTCACGCGGTCGGGGTTCAAGAAGCGCTCGAATAGAAGGCCGTATTTCATTGGGTCGAGATCGGTTATTCGTAGGCAGTACGACACCGCGGATCCCGCGGCAGAGCCTCGCCCCGGCCCAACGAGTACATTTCGCTCCCGCGCGGCGCGAATGAAGTCCCACACCACGAGGAAGTACCCCGGGAATCGCATTCGCTCGATGGTATTCAGCTCAAATTCGAGCCGTTGCTCATGCGCTTTGGTGAATGCCGCGCCGGGCCAGCGCAGCTTTGCGCCTTCCGCCACGAGGTGCCGCAGGTACGCCATGTCGTCGCCAAATTCTTGCGGGACGTCGAATCGCGGCATCTGTGGGGCGCGTTTGAGCGAGTAGCACTCCACGCTCCGGGCGATAACCCCGGTTTGCCGTAGGGCTTTTTCCACGATCGCGGTGTACATTTCCCTTGTTAGTTGCTGCGGGATCGCGGGGTTGGGATCGTATTTTAGCGATTCGCAGTAGGCGTGGGCAATGGCGTTATACGCGGATTCACCGGTAAACATGTCGTACAGCTCCTCCCCGCTTTTCAGGTATTCCTGATGGGTGTAGCGTAAGCGATTCTCGTCATCGAGATATTTCCCGGTTGAAATGCACAGTATAGTATCGTGCAGCTCTTTATCCTCACGGCGCAAGAAGTGCACGTCGTTGGTGATGATGAGCTTGGTATCCGTTTCGAAGGAGAGGCGGATTAGGTTCCCGTTTACTGTCAGCTGCCGCCGCTCCACGAAGCCATTATCGTAGGGTTCGATGGCGGGGTGGAGCATCATCTCCAGGTAGTAATCATCCCTGAAAAGGCTTTTGTAACGCGCGATGATGCTACGTGCCTGCGCGAGGTCGCGGTGTCTGACTATAGCATCGGGCACCTCACCGGCGAGGCAGGCCGAGCTAACGATAAGCCCTTCGTGATCCTTTTGGAGCAGCGCGTAGTCGATTCTAGGTTTATGGTAAAAGCCATCCTCAAAGCTCTGCGACACCAGGCGGCAGAGCGTGCTGTACCCACTGCTATTTTTTGCCAGCAGCAGTAGGTGGTAGTAAGAGCGCTCCCCATTTTCGCTGCGCGTCATGGTGTGCCTGTCCTTGGCCACATACGCTTCGCACCCGACAATCGCTTTGAAGAGTTCGCCCCTCGCGCTTTCCGCCTGCCGAAGGAGGTTCTCCCTCTCCTCCCCGTTTTCAGCCGTTTGCGCTGATTGCTCCAGGGCCTTCACCCTTTTTTGAATGTCGCTGTTAAGCTTTTCCGCGCGGTTGAGGAACTGGCATATGCCGAACATGTTCCCGTGGTCGGTCACGGCAATGCCGGGCATTCCCAGCTCGCGCGTACGGCTGAAGAGGTCTTCGAGATGGCAGGCACCGTCGAGCATAGAGTACTCTGAGTGCACGTGGAGATGGGTAAAACCGAATTTATCTTCCATACCAACTATCCTTGCATTGGGCATCATGGGTGCACGGGCTTCTTGGCGGCGTGCGCATGGGCAAAAGTAGCAAATTATCTACTAGCAGCCGAGAAGCATCCCGTGGTAAGTATCAACGGGGTGGCGAATCCATCAGAGCGCGAACGCTTTACCCTACGCGTTGGCAGTGCATAAAATCCATGCCTTGCCCCGTGGGGTTAGGGGGGCGCGCGTTGCCCCGATCGTTGGACCCTTTTCGTGCTGCTGGGAACACATCTTTAGCATGGCGGTAATGCCTTGGCGCGTTGGTGGCGTAGGGCGGAGGTGCTAATGTGGAGCTGGAAAGGTAAAAAGTCGGCAGCCTTTCAAGGCGTTTGCGAATCCCTTTTAGGCGTACCCGACCCGCATTTCGTCGGCATCAAACCCAATTATCAACGACGATAATTGGGTTTGATGCGATGGGGTAGGGAGTTTCGATGCAGGCGTTCATGGCAGGGGTGCTGTAGGTTAGTAGGAAGCGTGTTAGGGGGTGAGCGCGAGGGACCACCGTTGCATATTCGGAGGTGGGGGCGGCGGGAATCGTTCGGTGCTCCGCAGCTGCGTCTTCCAGCCAAGATTTTTCGGGTTTTGTGGGTCGGATGCGGGCGGTGAAAAAGGAGGGATTAAATGTGGGCCAGGGTGTGGGCTCAATAAATTTTTGTACCTTGCACCGTTTTTATAGGTAGCGTGCCTAGCCTTTTGTTAGGCGGCACGAGAGGGAAAACGTAGACGAATAGACGCTGAAGATGAAGATAACGAGAGAGCCGCTGGGCGAGAACTTGGAACGCTTTGAAATGACGTTAGAGCGGTCGGATTGGTATGGAGAATATGACAAGCAGCTCCGCCAGGCGAGGCGGGAGATGGCAGTGCCAGGGTTTCGCAGGGGGCAGGCGCCGCTTGGTTTGGTGGCCCGGCGCCTGGGCGGAGAGGAGTGGATGTATCAATTTGTCAACCAGGCGCAGCAGCGTGAGCTGAATCGGTACGTTGATGCGGAGGGGATAAGCATTGCGCGCCATTTCGTATTTGCCGACAAGGAGATATCGGTTGATTACAATGATGATGTGACCGGGACGTGGCAGTTCGATGTGATCGTGGCGCCCAAGTATGTACTCCCCAAGAAGCCGCTGTGGGTTCCGGTGGAGGTGGAAGCGTCGGATTCGCAGTGGGCCGCGTGCGAGGAGAAGATTCTGGAGGCGAACAAGAGTATGCAGGAAGTTGACGAGGCTGGTGAAGGCGTATACCTATACACAGAGGTGCGTGGGGCGCTTGAGGCTAGCGCGCCGGAGGGGAAGGAGGCGGAGGGGGGCAACGACCTGTTTTTCTCCTACGACGCGATGTCTGACGAGGCGAAAGCACTTTTCCATGGGAAGAAGAAGGGCGATGCGGTGGAGCTTCCAGCAGATTTTCGCCCATACTGGGCGGAGAGTTCAAAGGAGCGATCGGATGCTTTTGAGGCGTTTGTACAGCGGAAGGGCCTTCAGGGCGTTTCGCTGCGCGTGACGCTCAAAGAGCTGCGCAGGGAGGTGCCTGCGCAGATGACGTGGGACTTCTACAGCCGCTACTTCTCGATTGATGTCCAGGCGGACGCGAAGGGTGAGCCTAGGGAGGAACGCACGGAGGATGAGAAAGAGATCCGCGCGCGGTTCCGTCGCCGGTACGTGGATATGGTGGGCGAGAATGGACGGATTCGCAACGCGCTGACGACCTTCGAGGCGGCATTGGAGGCCTGGGATTGGAGCGTGCCGGAATCGCATTTGAAAAAGATACTGGAGCAGGAGCGGCTGGGCGGCGCGCCGACCGAGTATATGTTTGAGCAGATAAAGCGCGACACGCTGCTTCACCAGCTGCTGCGCGGCGTGGGCGAGGAGACCCTACAGGATGAGGTGCACCGGCAGATGGGGGAGAGGATATACGAGTTGCAATGTATGGATGCGCTTGGCAAATACGGTTTGACGAGAGCGTACGGCATTTACCCCGGGTCGCTGAAGGCCGCGGAGTACTTGATGCATTCGATGTTCCCGAAGCTGGTTGAGGGCGATGACTTTAAGGATACGTTGCAAACCACGTTTGCGCAGGCGACCGCCGGCCAGTCGTTGCTGGACCAGATGGGCGTAGCGCCTCGCAAGGTGGGTATTGACAAGCTGACGGTGCTTGGCGAGGTGCAGGAGGAGGTGGAGGCGCGGGGGCGTAAGCAGGAGGAGAAATATGCCCGCTGGCGTGAGGTCATGGAGCAATCGAAGGCAGCGCAGCGTTCCGGCGAAGGGGAAGGAGAAAAGTAGCATGGATATCGAAAGAGAATTTGCGCGTTTCGCGCGGAGCCAGCGCGGGGTGAGTAGCATGGCGCTCGCCGATTACACCACCTCGGTACGCTCGGCGTACATAAATCCACAGATCATTGAGGAGCGCCAGCTGAACGCGGTGGCCATGGATGTGTTTTCACGCCTGATGATGGATCGCATCATCATTTTGGGCGTGCCCATTGACGATGACGTGGCGAACATAATCATGGCGCAGCTACTATTTTTAGAGTCGGTGGATGCTTCGAAGGACATCCAGATGTACATAAACTCGCCCGGCGGGGGGGTGTATGCAGGGCTGGCTATATACGACACGATGCAGCTTCTCCATGCAGACGTAGCCACGATATGCACCGGGATGGCGGCCTCCATGGCGGCGGTGCTCATGGCTGCCGGGGCGAAGGGCAAGCGCTCGGCGCTCCCGCATTCCCGAATGATGATCCATCAGCCGCTGGGCGGCGCGGAGGGGCCAGCCAGCGACGTGGAGATACGTACGCGCGAGATGCTTCGCATCAAGAAGGAGCTGCAAGAGATTTTAGCGCTGCATACGGGCCAACCGTACGAAAGGATTGAGAAGGACTGCGATCGGGATTACTATCTCACCGCGGTGCAGGCCAAGGAGTACGGCCTTGTTGACAGCGTGCTGGAGCACAGCGAAAGAAAGAGAGGGGTCAGTAGGTAGCGGTGTTTGTCCCGCGGGGCGGCCTGCGGTTAGCTAGGCTGTAGCGCTGGGCGCAATAGCCTGGCAGAACGATGGAAAGATGGGAGTAATTTAAGTAGAATAGTTTATGGCAACGACGGCGGATTTTCGGAATGGGATGTGTCTCGAGTACAACGGGAAGCTGTATGTACTGGTGGAGTTTCAACATGTAAAGCCCGGCAAGGGTGGTGCGTTCGTGCGCACGAAGATGAAGAATCTAGAAACGGGCAAGGTGCTTGAGAACACGTTCAATGCCGGGGTGAAGATAAATCCGGTACGCGTGGAGCGTCGACCGTATCAGTTTTTGTATCGAGACGATATGGGTTTTAATTTCATGCACGCCGAAACCTTTGAGCAGATAGCGCTATCGGGCGATTTGATTGAGAATAACGATTTGCTAAAGGACGGTCAGAATGTGGAGATGATGGTGCTGGCGGGCGAGGAGCGGGTGTTGACGTGCGAGCTGCCCCCCTTCGTGGATCTGGAGGTGGCGTACACGGAGCCCGGGGTGCGCGGCGATACGGCCAGCTCCACCGCGCTTAAGCAGGCAGAGCTGGAGACGGGCGCCATTGTCAATGTGCCGCTGTTCATTAACACCGGCGAGAAGATACGCATCGACACACGTACGCGTGCGTATTCTGAGCGGGTGAAGGAATAGGCGCGGCATACGGAGGAACGATTTTCAGGCCGTTTCGACGGTGGCGCGCGGGAAGGGGCGCATGGATGTGAAATGGAAAATTGCAGGTAGTGGTACAGAGTGAGGATCGGTTGCAGCTGACGTTGTACAAACTTCGCTCGCTGCTAGATTTTACCCTGCTGATGGGGGAAGAGAGCGATGTGGCCCGTTTGATGCAGCGTTTCACCGCGCTGCTGAAGGACGATTTGGGCATCAATCGCATACTCTTCTTCGCGCGCGATGAGGCGGGGAAGTGGGCGCTAGTATGGAATGAGGGCTGCGTTGCTCCATGGGTGGATGCGATTGATGTGGAGCGTGACCTGATGGAGTACGACCGCACGGTGGTGATACGTTCGCAGAAGCGAGGGGTGCTGCCGGAGATTGATGTGGTGATTCCGTTGGCCCAGGATGAGCTGGTGAGCGGTTTTGTGCTGCTGGGCGATACGCGTGAAGATGTGATTGGGGTCAGCCCGATTATAAAGCATTTGACGTTTGCGCGCACGCTTTCGATGCTTACGTACGTGGCGTTGCAGAACTACAATCTGTTGCGCCGTGCGCTACGCGAGCGGAGCTTGAAGCAGGAGCTCGAGCTAGCCACCCAGTTGCAGAACATGCTTTTGCTTCGCGGCGATGCCTTGCCGCGGATGAAGGGTATCGAAATAGCCACGGAGTATTTTCCCCAGTACGAGGTGGGCGGGGATTTCTACGATTTGCTGGATTTGGGGCATGGGTATCTCGGTTTCTGCATCGCGGACGTATCGGGTAAAGGGATATCGGCCGCGATGGTGATGACGAGCTTTCAGGCGAATTACAGGTCGCTCATGTCGCGAGAGGCTTCCCTTTGCGAATTGGTTTCGCTGCTGAATGCGCGTTTGTACGGCTTGCTGCGCGGAGAGCGGTTTATCACGCTGTTCGTGGGGCGTTACGATACGGCGACCCGCCGTTTGGAGTACGTGAATGCTGGCCATAATCCGCCCTACCTGTATAATAGGGCCACGGGCGAAGCGCAGTGGTTGGACGCGAGTACGGTGGGGCTAGGCATGGTGGAAGAGATGCCGCAGTTGCGAAAATCGGAGATTACGTTGCATGACGACAGCGTGCTATTCTGCTATACGGATGGCCTGGTGGAACGTCGGGACAAGGAGGGCAAGGAGCATTATAGTACGGACGTAATTGAAACGTCAGTGCGTCGGTGCGCCTCGGCGGCGGAAGTGGTGTCGAGCGCGCGAAAGACGGTGGAGGCGGAGCGAGAGAGCGGCGTGGCGATTCCCTTTGACGATGTGACCATGATGGTACTGCATTTTACGAAGTAGCAATAGGGGTAGAGGAATGGCGATAATGGGCGATGCGCGTGGCAAGAATGGGCCCTCAGAGGCCATAGAGCGTTTTATAGGTAAGCACCATGTGCTCACGCTCTCCACGAGCGTTAACGATGAGGTGTGGTGCGCGCACTGCTTCTACGTGTATGACCCTTCAACGGTAAGTTTTTTTCTTAGCTCCTCATCCGAGACGCTACATGCCCGGCAGATGATCCAGAACAGCTTCGTAGCGGCGAGCATTGTTCTTGAGAGCAGCGAAGTGGGTTTGCTTCGCGGCCTTCAAATGCAGGGGTTGGTGAATTTGCCGGAAGGCGAAGAGCTTTCCCGTGCGAAGTCACTCTACCTTCGACGCTTCCCGCTGGCGCTGCTCGCGGATTTGACGCTATGGCGGCTCAACGTGACGCGCATGAAGTACACGGACAACCGTTTGGGCTTTGGCAAGAAGGAGGAGTGGAATGAGATGGAGGAGTTTGTGGGTTTGCTCAACCGGCTGTCAGAGCTTGGGCGCGAGGAGGAGTGATTCAGGGGTGCGGGAATGGGCTTTTTCTCTGAGGGAGTGGAGGGGCGGCTCGGAGTGTGACGTTTACAAGTTGATGCGAAAGAGTCAAAAATAATGTGAGGGAAGGAGATGCAGTGGAAGAGCTTTGTGCCCAATGGGCTAACGTTAGGGAATTTGGCATTTGGCTGCGCGGCGGTAGTGCTTGCGCTGCGGGCGAGCGGGGGCGGTGATGGTGCCGCGGAGCTCCATATGCTTCAGATGGCCGCGTGGGCAATAGTGGGGGGGGCAATCTGCGATGTGCTTGATGGAATGGTGGCGCGGGCAATGGGCGTATCGTCACGCCTAGGCGCGGAGCTCGATTCTCTTTCCGATTTGGTGACGTTTGGCGTTGCGCCCGCCGCGCTGTACAGCGGGTTGATTAACCGTGCCGCTGGCGGCGCGGCGCCGATGTGGGTCCAGGTGCTTCCGTTCATTCTAGCGTTGGCCACATCGCTGCGCCTCGCGAAGTTTAATGTTGATACGACGCAAACGGTATCCTTTCGCGGGCTTCCCTCCCCGGGGTCAGCGCTTTTCACGGTGGGGATTGTGCTTGGGCTAACGGCCCCGGCGGGCGCAGGAGTTTTCCGCGCGATGGTAGCAGATTCGCACGTTATTATGCTATGGGTGGTTCTGCAATCCGCGCTGATGCTTTTACCGATACGGATGCTATCGTTCAAGATCCATGGGAGGGGTTGGCGGGCGTGGTGGCACGTGGTGGTGCTGGCCGTGGTGGTGGCGGTGGGTTACGCCTTTTTTCGTGGCGGGGCGGCAGTTGTGGCCATGCTAGCGTACTGCTTACTCTCGTCGTTTAGCCGGGTAAAGGGGTGAGACCGGTTCGCGAAGCGAGCAGGTGTCGTGAAGAGTCGTTAGGCAGGCGTGCGATACGGCCGATTGGGGCAGTTGCGATCTGGGGTGACATGGCGGTGATGCGAGTTACGCCGTGAGGCGGATTGCGTTTTACGCGTATGGGACGAGGAGCGCGAGTTTTAGAAATTGCAATAACTATTTGTTACAAAGCATTTTAAGTTTTACTACCAGATTATTTAAAGGGGTATGGATGCGCATTCTTTCTATTTTTCTTGCTGCGTTAATTGCGGAGTCAGATAAAAATAGTAAATTGCGGTCAGTTTCACGTGGTTTGGGGATGGGATTTGGTAGTTAGGGTAAGCGTGAGGAGAGATGGCCGAGCGGTCGAAGGCGCGCGCCTGGAAAGTGCGTATACCCCAAAAGGGTATCGTGGGTTCGAATCCCACTCTCTCCGCGGATTTTAGAAAAAAGAAGAGAGATAGCAAGTAAATTAACTACAAGAAGCAGCTATGAAGAGGTTACTTTTGGTGCTACTATTGATGGGCTTGACGCTTGGATTAGCGTCTAGCGTGATGGCGCAGGAAGACACGACGCATGCGAGTGGCTCCGCGGCGCAAACTGAGGCGGTGACGGAGGGGACATCGCACCCGATGACCACGGATGTGAATGAGGGGGTGCCGCTCCATGAGCAGATAAAGATAAAGTTTATAGAGGGCGGCCCGATGTTTATGGGCGTAATCCTCCTGCTGCTGATTCTGGGTTTGGCCGTTGTGATTGAGAGGATTATCTATTTAAGTTTGGCCTCAACGAACACGAAGAAGCTGCTGACGAATGTGGAGAAGGCACTTGAGGAGCGGGGCATCGAGGGGGCTAAGGAAGTGTGTCGGAACACGCGTGGCCCGGTGGCGAGTATATTCTACCAGGGTTTGTCGCGCGCGGGCGAGGGGATAGATTCGGTGGAGAAGTCGGTAACGGCGTATGGGTCGGTGCAGATGTCGCAGCTTGAGAGCGGGTTGACCTGGATTTCGCTATTCATAGCGTTGGCACCAATGTTTGGTTTCATGGGTACGGTTCTCGGTATGATTTCGGCATTTGACTCGATTGAGGCAGCCGGAGATATTGCGCCGTCGTTGGTGGCAGGCGGTATTAAGATTGCACTTATCACGACCGTGTTTGGGCTAATCGTGGCGGCAGTGCTACAGGTGTTCTACAACTACATTCTGAATAAGATTGACGGCATCGTGGTGTCGATGGAGGATGCGTCGATTTCGTTGAT
>JABCPG020000112.1 GCA_013333195.2 Bacteroidia bacterium | reverse complement strand
CAACGCCGCTGTACGTCACCACCCGTAGCCCCTCGGGCACATCCGCGAGTAGCGACTCATCGCGCAGCGGGGGATCGGGGTTGGAGGGGGTGAATATAATGGGCTCCACCGCCCCGCCCGCGGCTAAACACTTGGCCATCTTCAGCCACCGCTGCACCCCCGCGCCCCCCGCCGGCGGCCAGGAGTAGGTGACAATGACCACCCGCGCCCGCCGCGCCTGGCCAACTAGCCCTTGCCCCGCACCATTCTCCACCCCAGCTCTCTCCATACCATCCTCCCGCGATACCTATCGCGCAATCTCAAACCTCGTGCACGCATTCGTGCGTAAATCCACCTGTAGCAAAACGCCATCGAGCGTACGCCCATACCGAGCAACCCACTTGAACGCCTCGCTCGCCATGATCGTACCCACAAGATGCACCGCGGGGGGGAAGACCGCCGGCGGCGGCATGGCCCCAGGCTGCGGGCCAAATAGGTCAACCAACGAAACGTGGGCTTCCCCGTGCAGCAGCGTCACATGCCCTAGCGCCTCCCCCACAGCCCCATACAGGAGCGGAAGATTAAGCTCGGCGGCCACCCGATCGAGAAGATACCTCGTGACGAAATTATCGCTGCAATCCACCAACACCTGTGCCCCCACCACAAGCCCACGGGCATTCTCCTCGGTTAGCCTCGCCTGGACAGCCCGCGCATCGATGCCCGGCGCGTATCCACGCACCTGCCGTTCGGCCGCCACCACCTTAGGCATCCCCACATCGCTAGGGGTGTAGAGCAGCTGGCGGGGCAGATTCGAGGGGGAAACCAAATCATCATCAATGATGGTAAAGTGCCGCGCCCCCATGGCGGCCGCGAGCGGCAGGAAGCCGCTCGCAAGTCCCCCCGCCCCCACCACGCAGAAATGGGTGCGCGTGTAGGCCAAAAAGCCATCTGCATCCACCCCCTCAAGCTGGAGCGTACGGGCGTGCTGACGGCGCATCTCGGCATCGATCATTGCAGCGCCTGATCCCAATCCTTCCATACCGTTTCATACCCTTGCGAGCGAACGTAGGCGGCCACCTCCGCGGGGGAACGGTCATCGGAAATATGGAACTGCTCTAGCTCCCGATTGGCCTGGGAATACCCCCCCGGCTCCGTGTGCGACCCCGCGCTTAGGGCCGTGATGCCCAGCTTGAACGCATGGTTACGGAAGAACGCCGATTCACGCGTGGTGAGCGACATATCTAGATCCTCATCGAAAAGCCTATAGGCCGTGATTATCTGCAAGAGGTTGCGATCGGTCACGTGAAACTTCGGCTCGAAGCTCCCGGCGTGGGGGCGCAAGCGGGGGAAAGCCACGCAATACTTACTCTGCCAGTAGCGCTTTTGCAGATGTCGCACATGCATAGCCACGCAGAGGCTCTCCACGCGCCAATCCTCCAGCCCAAGCAGGGCCCCAAGCCCTATTTTATGAATGCCCGCCGCGCCGATGCGGTCCGGGGTTTCAAGCCTCCAACGGTAATCACGCTTCTTCCCCCCGAGATGGTAATCAGGGTAGGTGGCCTCGTTGTAGGTTTCCTGGTACACGTAGACAGCATTCAGCCCCTCGGCGCCGAGCGTGGCGTACTCTTTACACCCCATCGGCTGCACCTCAATCGAAATCTGCGGGAATATAGGTCGGAGCAACGCGATGGCGTGGCGCAGGTAATCCACACCCGACTCCTTGGAATACTCACCCGTGAGCAAGAGGATATGCTCAAACCCCAATGCCCGTATGGCCCTCCCCTCAGCGAGGATCTCCCCATCGGAAAGCGTCTTCCGCCCGATATGATTTTTCAAGCTAAAGCCACAATACGCGCAGCTATTGGAGCAGGCATTGGAAAGGTAGAGGGGCTCGTACATCGCCACCACCCGCCCGTAGCGACGCAGCGTGAGCTGGTGGCTCACCTCGGCCATTCGCTTAAGGAAAGGCAGCGCGGCGGGAGAGAGCAACGCTTTCATATCCTCAATACTCGCATGCCCCGCATTCCCCAGGGCCCGCTCGACGTCCGCCGCCGTTTTCGACCCAATCTGCTCCGCCAGCTCCTCCCACTTGAGGGCATGCATAACGTGATAAAATGACTGCGCGGAGACCTGCTCCTCAGAAAGGAGCTGCGTATCAAATGCTGTATCCATAGTCGCACCCGTCGGGAGCGTCTAACAACCAACTTTTCCACCCCCGACTTGCCGCGAAGGTAACAAAATTGCTGGGCATCACGAAGCAAAATCCCTTCGAAAAAAGGCAATCCCCGCCATTCCCCTAGGATCCAACGAACGAATGCACGCGCCGCGGATGGTTTCATACCCCCAACGCGCGCCATCCGCCCCAGCTGACGCGGGCAGGGGCAAAATGTATTTTCTCCCCGCGGCGCGAAAAATTTTCTACCGGGACTTTCACCACCCCTCCGCACACAGCAAGGGCAGGCGTACAAAGTCGCACCAAATTGCCATCAAAGTTGGTTTTCTCTGGAGAAAACCAACTTTGATGCGAAGGGGGTAGCACTTTGTAGGGTGCAGGATAGCCGACACCCACGTTTCTTAGGATTCTATGGGACACCGTGACCGCCGCGATGCGTAGCGCGCGGCGCACGCCAATCCTCTCATCCCCCTACCGCCCACGCGTGACGATTAGCCGCATAACGCTCCCACCGCACCCGCAATGGGGGTGGATACGGCCCCTCCCCCCGCGCCACCGCGCTGCCTCCACCCCACAGTGAATCGTTAAAGCACGAGCCGCGCCGAATGGCGTTTCCAAGAAATAAAGAGCACAAATGAAGAGGGGAACGACTCCCGTCGTTCCCCTCTT
>JABCPG020000111.1 GCA_013333195.2 Bacteroidia bacterium | reverse complement strand
GAGGATGTGCAGGTATTGGGTAATGACATTCGTCACATCCATTCCACGCGAGGGAGGTTGTATTCGCGGGGGGAGCGTTTCGTGGGGGGCATGTGGTTTCGATTGTGGATGGCGTGCGTGGTGCTTGCTACGTTAGGGGTATGGTTGTTTTTGCTGCGCAAGCACCGTATGGAGTCGGATCGAGAATTGCTGCGAGACAGGCGTGCGGGCAAGCTTGCGCAAAAGCGTTTGCGGCGCGCTAAAGGGCTGATGGAGAGCGGGGATGAGGTATTTTACGCAGAGCTACTGCGGGCGCTATGGGGGTTCTTAGGCGATAAGCTGCACTTGGAGCAGCATGAACTGAGCTCAGAGAGTGTGGGAGAGTCGCTGCGTCGGCGCGGAGTGCCAGAGGAGCAGGTGGATAAGGTGCGGAGTGCGCTTGTAGAATGCGAATACGCGCAATATGGGATGCGAGCGGGAGAGGCAAAAGAGCATAGTGCCAGCTATGCGCGTGCGTTGGAAGTTATAAGCGGACTAGATGCGTGGTTGAAGCGAGGAGGCGGAAAAGCGAAGAAGGAGGAGTAAAGATGACAATCGGTGCGACTATGAAGGGAGGTGCGCGAGCGGTGCGTTGCGCTGCCGGGGTGTTGCTGGCAATGCTGCTGTTGGGGCTAAGTACTGCTAAGGGCGAGGAGGGGGATGCTTTTCTGCAAGGCAATCAGTACTACGAGCGCGGTCAATACGACAGCGCGATAATGGTGTATGAGGCGCTACTTGCGAGTGGACAATACAATGCGGAGGTGTACTACAATTTGGGCAATGCGTACTACCGCGCTGGGCAGTATCCTCGGGCAATACTTAACTACGAGCGGGCGTTGAAGGTGAGTCCCCGCCATGAGGATGCCCGAGCGAATTTGGTCTTGGCCCGAACGTACGTGAAGGATAGGCTTTCGGTGCCCGAGGAGTGGCCGATTGTGCGCTGGGCTAAGGGGATTCCGCTGTGGTTCACCGAGGTGGGGTGGGGATGGATTGGCGGCGTGAGCGTCATGCTCTTGGCGGTGGTTGTGCTGCTCTTTAGGTTTTATGTAGGTCGGACGTGGTGGCTTCTGGTAGGAGCAGGAGGTCTTCTGCTGCTAGTAGTGGGCTTGATGTCGTTCTTCCTCTCCGCGCATCAACATGCGTTGATGAATCTGCCGGAGTCGGCAATAGTGATGCAGTCGGTGGTGTCAGTAAAGAGTTCTCCCGATGCGGAGTCCAAGGATTTATTCCTACTGCATGCCGGCACGAAGGTGAAGCTACGGGAACGAATAGGAGAGTGGTGGGAGGTAGAGATTCCGGATGGGGCGCGAGGTTGGGTGGAGGCGAAGACGATTGAGGGTATATAGCGCGTAGGAGAAAGAGGGGGGAGGCTGTTCGGAGCTAGACCGTGCTGGAGTGGGGGTTAGTCGCTACGGGTTTCTGGGCGCAGTTCATGTGGTCTATGGGGCTGGTGCATTCGGAAAATGTGTTTGCAGCTGGAGCAATAGATTCTGCGATGCGTGCAGATGCATTCGACTTGTTGCAGCGACGGTTATATGAGTTGGTAGCTGCGCAGCGTGATGAGGACGTAGCTGAGAGCTAAATTTCAGGGCAATGCGTTAGGAGGGTACGTGATGGGGAGAAATCGCACTGCCCTGTTTATGCGCAGCGTTGCAGGGTGCGAGAAGGAATAAATTTGTATCTTTGCGGTTGCCTGTAAGCGGGGTGTGCGCGTGTCGTTAGATTGGGTAAAAAAGGGAAAAAGGGTCAAATTGGGAAGAAATGGATAAGCAACAGACGATAAGTTTTCTGAAAGGAATTAGTTTATTCCAGGAGTTAGATAGCAAACAGTTGGAGTCGCTCGCGGAGAGTGTGCGGGAGGTGTCGTTTGAGAAGGGAGACTTGCTATTTTGGGAAAATGGTCCGCGGGAAGAGTTTTTCATTATTCTTGAGGGCGAGGTTGATTTGTTTAAGACGAGTCCTTACGGCGCGGAAGTTAAGCTGGCCCAATTTCATACGGGAGATTTTCTTGGAGAGGGTTCGTGGATGGCGGATTCAACGCACTCGACGACGGCGCGGGCTGCGGCGCCGACCGTTGTTCTTGTGATAGGGAAACCATTTTTTCAGCATGATGCGGATGCGACGATTAAGGTGTTTTCTAAGATTGTGCAGGTAGTGTCGCAGCGGATAGGTCAGGCAAATGCGCAGCGAATTAGAACGGGCGCGCAGTACTTTTCGGGAACGACTCGCAAGGAGCACGATTTGCTTGGGGAGCGAGACGTTCCGGCGGAGAGCTACTATGGGGTTCAGACGCTTCGGGCCATGGAGAACTTTAACATAACGGGAGTGGATTTGAGTTTCTACCCTACGATTGTGGAAGGTCTTTCAATGGTGAAAGAGGCGTGCGCGGAGGCGAATTATGACCTTGGTTTGATGCCGAAAGATGTGCACGATGCGATAGTGACCGCGTGCCATGAGCTGCGTGAAGGGAAATTCCATCAGCATTTCACGGTAGATATGATTCAGGGTGGGGCGGGTACATCAACCAATATGAATGCCAATGAGGTGATTGCGAATCGTGCGCTGGAGATTATGGGTCATAAGCGAGGAGAGTACCAATACTGCCATCCGAACAACCACGTGAATCTTTCCCAGAGTACGAATGACACGTACCCGACGGCGATGAAGATTGCGATATACATGTCGAATGAGAAGCTAGAGCAGAGCGTAGAGGAGCTGGCGAGAGCGTTTTCGGAGAAGGCAGTTGAGTTTCGTCATGTTCTTAAGATGGGCCGTACGCAGTTGCAGGATGCGGTTCCGATGACGCTGGGCCAGGAGTTTCAGGCGTATGCAGACATGCTTTCGGGCGAGGTGTTGCGTCTTCGCCAGGCGGCCGACTATTTTTTGGAGGTGAATATGGGCGCGACCGCGATTGGGACGGGAATAAATGCAGTTCCGGGCTACGCGGAGAAGTGCGTTGCCCATTTGGCGCGCATATCGGGATTCGATGTGAAGCTTGCGAGTAATTTGATTCAGGCGACGCAGGATGTAAGCGATTTCACCTCCTACTCGTCGGCGCTGAAACGTCTGGCCGTAAAGATTTCCAAGATATGTAACGATTTGCGTTTGCTTTCGTCGGGTCCTCGTACAGGGCTGCATGAGATCAACTTGCCCCCCCGCCAGCCGGGTTCGTCAATAATGCCGGGGAAGGTTAACCCGGTGATTCCGGAAGTGGTGAACATGGTTGCATTCAAGGTGATTGGTAACGATTTGACGGTATCAATGGCCGTAGAGGCGGGGCAGTTGGAGCTGAATGTGTTTGAGCCTGTGGCGGTGCAGAGCGTGATGGAGTCGATAGAGATGTTGCGTAATGGCATGAGGACGCTCCGTTTTCGGTGCGTGGAGGGGATTACGGCCAACGCGGACCATTGCAAGGAGCAGGTGTACAACAGCATTGGAATAGTGACGGCGCTCAATCCGGTGCTAGGGTATGAGCGTTCCACGATAGTGGCAAAAGAGGCGTTGGAAAAAAATGCGAGCGTGTACGATTTGGTGCTTGAGAAGGGTTGGCTCTCCAAAGAGCGTTTGGACGAGGTGTTGTCGCCCGAGGCGATGCTACAGCCTCGCAACCTTTCGAAGTGATAGAATGAAGGCATAGATTGGGAAATGGAGGTGGCGGCGTGCAGGCAAGGAGTAAGACTTGACTTGCGCGCTGCGCACTTTTGTATGGGAGAGAAAGAGGGATGGCAGAGAGTTTAGGCGGTGCGCATAGGTCGGGGTACGTGAGCTTGATAGGGAATCCGAACGTAGGGAAGTCTACGCTCATGAATCGTTTGGTTGGCGAACGTTTGTCGATTGTGACAGAGAAAGCGCAGACCACGCGACGGAGAATATTTGGGATTGTGGATACCCCGTCGTTCCAGATTGTGTATTCAGATACTCCGGGTATCCTTTCGCCCGCGTACGCATTGCAGCGCACGATGCTCCGAGCGGTGGAGGAGGCGATTGAGGATAGCGACGCTATTTTGTATATCACCGATGTTGTGGAACAGCCCGATAAGCATAACGAGGTTTTGCAGCGTATTGCGGATAGTGAAGTTGTTAAATTATTGATAATAAATAAGATCGATTTAACAGAACAGAAGGCGTTAGAGGCGTTGGTGGAACGCTGGGCGGTGCTGATGCCGGGAGTGACCATTTTGCCGGTGTCTGCTTTAGTTGGCTTTGGGGTTGATGTAATTCAGCCGAAATTGGTGCAATTGCTCCCCGAGGGCCCGAAATATTTCCCGTCTGACACGCTTACGGATCGCCCTGGGCGATTATTCGTGACGGAGATTATTCGTGAAAAGGTTCTTATGAATTGTCGTCAGGAGGTTCCGTATTCGGTGGAGGTAGTTGTGCGTAGCTACGAAGAGGGGGAAGAGTTGGATCGCATTGATGCGGTGATATATGTATCACGAGAATCGCAGAAAGGGATATTGATTGGTAGGGGCGGAAGTATGCTTAAGCGTATAGGTCAGGCGGCGCGTAGGGATATTGAGGCGTTCGTGCAGCGTCATGTTTATTTGGCGTTGACGGTTCAGGTGGCTGAAAACTGGCGTGATGATGATATCACGCTGCGGCGTTTTGGCTACTTGGAATAGGAATTTAGGGTAGAAGGGGAAATTGGGAAAAAGAGGATAGATGGATGTCGGGAATAGTAGCGATAGTAGGGCGGCCGAACGTTGGGAAGTCGACGCTGTTTAATCGTCTGGTTGGAGGGCGGACGGCGATTGTACATGAGGAGTCGGGCGTGACGCGCGACCGGATATATGGGCATAGCGATTGGAACGGGAAGGAGTTTTCGGTTGTTGACACGGGAGGTATTGTAGTAGGGAGCGAGGATGTGTTTGAGAAGGAGATTCGCAAGCAGGCGGAAGTGGCGGTTGCGGAATGCGATGCGATACTGTTCGTAGTGGATGTGACGACCGGCGTGACGGATCTGGATGAGATGGTGGCCCGAATGCTGCGGGAGTCGGGCAAGCCCTGCTTGGTGGTCGTGAATAAGACCGATACGGCGAATCGAATCGCTGACGGTTACGAATTTTATTCCTTGGGCTTAGGCGATCCCTATATGCTTTCGGCGATAAATGGAACGGGGACGGGTGAGTTGCTGGATCGCCTCGTTACGCTACTGCCGGAAAGATCATTAGATGATGAGAGCGAGTTACCCCGCATTACCATAGTGGGGCGTCCGAACGTAGGAAAGTCGTCGATGGTGAATGCCCTAGTGGATGAAGAACGAAACATCGTGACCCCCGTGGCTGGCACTACGCGAGATGCCATCGGTTCGCGCTACAAGAAGTTTGGCTTTGATTTTATAATGGTAGACACGGCTGGGCTCCGCAAAAAGGGGCGGGTGACGGAGAACGTAGAGTTCTATTCGGTGCTTCGTTCGATTCGGGCAATAGAGGAATCCGATGTCTGCATCCTAGTCGTTGATGCTACGCGCGGTTTTGAGGGACAGGATCAGAGCATATTCGATTTGATTCTACGCAATCGGAAGGGAGTCGTCATAGCGGTGAATAAGTGGGATGCGGTGGAGAAGGATTCGTTGTCGACCAAGCGGGTGACAGAAGAGATCCGCGAGCGGATAGCGCCATTCAATGATGTGCCGATACTATTCACATCGGCATTGACGAAGCAACGGGTATTGAAGCTGCTTGAATGCGCGATGACGGTGTGCGCGAATCGCAAGCGGAAAATACCCACGAGCAAGCTGAATGAGGCGTTGCTACCGCTGATTCAGGCCGTTCCTCCTCCCGCGGAGAAGGGTAAGCGAATACAAATAAAGTATGTTACTCAGCTCCCGACCGCATGGCCATCCGTCGCTGTTTTCTG
>JABCPG020000110.1 GCA_013333195.2 Bacteroidia bacterium | reverse complement strand
CCCTTTCCCAAATATTAATGTAGTCCCAGCCTCCAACACCAATTTCCCCCCAGCACGCACCTTCGACACCTCCGACACGTAGCGAATCCCACCGGCCGGCACCACCTCCTCACTATCTATAATTGAATCCAACTTACTCCAACCCGCATTCCAGCCGCGTATCGGTAATACATTTTTACCCGCATCACCTTCGACAACTACTTCCACATCCAACCGCTCAAACTTATCTGGCTCATACTCGGTCGTATACATCATAAACACCATTATCAAACTATCACCAGCCGCAATCGTCCCTCCTCGGAATTCATTATGTGGCAGTCCATCAACTGTCAAACTAAACGCATCCGCACGGCTACCCTTGAGCCAGATACGTTCCACGTACCTTGATTCCACGCCATCATTGCGCAGGGCAACCCGACGCATCGACGACATCTGCGAATGCATCACCGTGTCAAAACGCACCGTATCCACCGAAAAATTCATAGAATCACGCCCCATGCGAACTCCCTCTTGGCAGCCCACTTGCAGTACAGTGACCAATGCAAGAATCCAACACGCTTGGCTCGCGCTTACGCTAATCCACCAAAAAAACGATTTCTTCATCAACGATCTAAATTAAGCCATCTTCGCTTTCGCTCCAGCCGCCGCCGCAACGGTCTTCGCTACTGCAAAGGGTTTAGCATGGACGCACCAAAATAAAACTCAAAAACGCTTGCCGCAACCAATCGATCCGCTATATTGCCCAAAAACATTAACGCACAGCGCTACGCCCCTCATAATTCTCTCATACACAATAATAATGCCGATACCACAGAATCTCTCTGGCATCGGCACTATCATTAGCTCTATTCTCGCTTTAGAACGGAAGGTCGTTGTCTGATTGGCCCTCCTCGCCTTCGTCTGGAAGCTCCCGTTTCACTGTCGGCGGCGCAATGGACGGACCCGCAGATGTCTGGCTCCCGCCTTGCCCTGCTCCAGCAGAACCTTGGTTCGCTCCCCCTGAATTCACGTATCCTCCCTGCGGTTGCTGACCATACGCTGATTGTCCGTAGCCCCCGGGCATTGGCTGCTGTTGGCCGTACGCCGGCTGACCATACCCACCCGGCATTGGCGGCTGGGGGTACTCCGGCGGCCCGTAGCCCCCGGGCATGGGCGGCTGGTGCGCGTACAGCGGCTGCCCGTAGCCCCCGGGCATTGGCTGCTGTTGCGCGTACATCGGCTGCCCATAACCTCCTGGCATCGGCTGCTGTTGCGCGTACATCGGCTGCCCATAACCTCCTGGCATCGGCTGCTGCTGGCCGTACATCGGCAGCTGATCCGCGGATTCTACTCGCTGAACGCGCAAATCGCTAAACCAGCGATCCACTCCCTTGCGGGCATTCAGCGAAAAGGTTACCGCTATGCGTGCTCCAAGCTGAAAATTATCTAACATGCTAGTGCGCTCATTCCACAGCGTGAACACCGCGAATGATTCCCATTGTCCCTGCGTATCCAGCTTTATTACAAACTCCCGACGAGACCAGTTCCGATCTCCCGTGTTACCCTCCACCGGATTTGACAGCTCGTGCAGCGTGCCAACTATCGTAAACTCATTCATCTCCTTTCACTTTATTTTGCACACCCTTCTAAATACAACCACTCGCTTAAACCATCCTTGCCCACACCCTATCACACTACAAAGTACCAACTATTTCTTCGTAAGTACCTGCACGAGCTCCAGGTCAAAGCGCATGGCACTATTTGGCTCTATTCCATCTCCGCCATACTCCCCGTAAGCCAACGAGGCCGGTGAGTACAACTCCACTTTTCCTCCCTCTCGAATTTTCTGCAAGCCCTCATCCCAGCACTTCAAGCCATTCCCATTTAAGCGAATTTCAATCGGCTCTCCGCCATACGTACTCTCTAGCTCCGTGCCATGCATGTCGATCACTGCTATGTGCAACAGCACTCGGCTGCTATCCGTCACTGCCTTCCCTTCGCCTTCTTTCACCACGCGGTAAACCAAACCGCTCTCCGCGCGTCGCATCCCTTCTAAACGCGACACCGAATCCAACCACTCCTCGCTACGACGCGCATTCCGCTCTTTCTTCACCGCCGAGTATAGCTGCACGTAACGATTTAGCAGCTCACGTACCGTCTCATCCGACATTTTCGATTTACCGTCGAGCCCATCTTGAAGCCCGCGTAGCATAGACTCTCCCGAAATCCGAAATTCCAGCTCTCGCAGCTGCTTACTCTGCACGTAGCCCACCGCGTAGCACAACGAATCCACCGACATTTCAGCCAACTGCCGCTCCAACTGTCCCAACTTCGTCGTATCAGCGGGACCCGCAGGCCGACGTGCAGCCTGATTTCCTTTATCTCCGCACCCCACCAAAAGCCCCGACACCGCCAGGGCCAACAATCCTACAAGCTTCATTTTATGTCCCATCTGCTATAACTCCTCCTCAACATTTTATTTCACTTCCTAGTACTTTTCTTTGCCCATCTCCTCTTGTACTACCGACACGCACAAATCCCACAGCGGCCCCGCCGGCGTGGGCGCCTGGAT
>JABCPG020000109.1 GCA_013333195.2 Bacteroidia bacterium | reverse complement strand
GTCAAACTTCGGATTTTTACCGCGGACCAGCTCGATTTCCTTGGTGATATTCGCATTCGTAACCGTGAGGGTCTCTACCTGCGTCACGTACCCTTCGCAGCTCACCACGAGGGTGTAAGTCCCCTTCACGAGTTTATACTCCCACACGTTCCCCGACTGCTTTGCCGGCGTAGCACCCGTTATCACCACCTTCGCATTGTCGAGAGCCTTCCCGGATACCTTATCAGTCACGCTCACCGTCACGCTACTCTGCACATACGGGGAGAAATCCTCCTCCATCGCGATGTTAAGGTTCGCATTGTTATCCTTCACCTCAACCGTACCCTCACCCCTCTTGTACCCGGTCTTAAATGCCTCCACGACGTAGGTGCCATTCAGCACCTCGAAGGTAGCCATGCCGTTCGCATCGGTCTCCGCGGTCTTTCCGCTCGCCAGGCGAACCGTCGCGCCGGGAAGCGGATTATTGCCAGACTTCACCGTCACCGTCAAGGTGTGCTTCATCGGCTTGGGGGAGAACCCTCGCTCGAGCGTTATCTCGCCCGCAAAATCGGACGAAACATCCACCCCGAGCTCTCCATTCACATACCCCTCAGCCACCGCGAGCAACGTATGCCCGCCGACGCGCACGTTGTCAAACCGCGCAACGCCTGCCCCATCCGTCTTCGCCTCTCTACTCCCATCGAGGTAAACCACGGCATCCTTCAGCACGGCTCCTCCCTCTCCCTTCACCGTCAGCGCGACGCTATAGGTCTGCACCGCCATGGTGAACCGCACGGTGGCATCCGCCCCATTGACGAGTACCTGCTCCTCCTGCGACACGTAGCCGCGCTTGCTCGCCGTAACCTTTCGCTTCGAACGGCTATCGGCCAGCTTGAACTCAGCCTTCCCCTCAACCGTTTTCTGAACGTCTCCACCGGCCACGCGAACATCAACACCATCCAGCATGACGCCGAATTCCCCATCGACCGTCACCACCGTAAGGGTGCGCATCGTCGGCTTGGGCTGCTCATTCGCCACCACCGATTCCAGGGCCACCTCCAGGCGGGCATTGCCCCCTGCAACCCTCACCTGCACCTTTTGCGGCTTGTAGTAATATTTCTTGCCATTTTCCTCTTTCCAGGGTTCTCCCGAACCCTCTACCATGATAGCATACTCCCCATCCTCAAGATTGGCCACCGTAGCAACCCCATTGACATCGGTGGTGACACCGGCACGGCCGTCTACCGTCACCACGGCATCCTCAACCAGGCCCTGCGTCTCCTTATTGCGCACAACCACCGTCAGGCTGTGTTTCTGCGTTACCATGGGCTCCTTCTCCAGGGACACCTGGACCGTCGTCGCCTCTAGCATACCATGCTTCACCGCTACGGTGGCTGGCCTATAGCCCTCCGCCCGCACCGTGGCGTAGTAGCGCCCCGCGGGCACATCGCGGTACACGGCCACCCCCTGCGCGTCGCTCTCCGCATCGCCGAAGCCCGCGAAGCTCACCACCGCCCCCGGGAGGGCCTTCCCATCGCCCTTCACCTCGAAGCGCACGCCATATAGCACCGGTTTCGTTAAATCGCGGTCGAGCACCCACCGCACCTGCACGAGCTTATTACCTACATATATTGTGGCTGGGTTATTTCTATTTCTTACGTAACCGCTCCGCGAAACCTCAGCCACATAGGTTTTCTTGCTCACGGCGTCGTACTCCACGCGCCCCTCATCGCCGGTGTACGCCGAGAAGAGCCATGGCTGGTTATTTCCATTCTCACGTATCTGAACCCTCGCGTCCGCCAGCGGCCTTCCCTCGCCATCCACCACGTCAACCACGATGGGGTAGTGCGACTGCACCACTTCAATCAGCAGCATACGGCTCGTCTGCCGCCCAAACATATCGGATGCCCGCACGCGCATACGGGTAAAGCCTATGCTCGTTCCCGTGATCCTAAGGCTCCTCCACTCGTCGCCAGACCCTTCCACCACGCTCACAGAACCCTCAATCTTGCCAGGCACACGGGAGAAATCCCACTGCAGCCGCTTCAGGCTGGGATCCGCCGGGGCCACCTCCATCTCCACCGTTCGGGTTTCTCCCAATCCAACTACCAGCCTCTCAATCGGGAACTCCACGCTCTCGATCGGCCTCTCGTTCGCCTTCGCGCTGCGTCTCACCCGCACCTGAATGTCAGATGTCCTTCTATTTACCCCAGTACCCATTACCGCCCTCAGCGTCAGTGGTGCATCATCAAGCCCTTCAGCGGTTTTATTCAGGCCACGCAGCTGCAGCTCCCACGTCGACCCAACTCCCACACCATTAAAGGCCTTCCTCTCCACCTCGAGGTACTTCGATAGCTCCAGTTTTGTACCACCTCTCCAAAGCTCCCACTCCACGAGGCGATAGAACGCATCCTGCGTGCTGGGTTCCCTGAAAAGGTTCGCCTCGGCGACGTCCATCCCCTCCTCCCCAAGGGTCAGCTCCAGCACGCCATCCTTCATCTTCGGGTCCGCAGAGCTCAACGTAAAGTTTGTAGTCGCTCCGCTCGGAAGAGCCACCACCGTGCACGTACCTGAGGCGCCTCCAACCGTCGCCTTAAAAGTCACTTCGGTTGTTTCAGCGAATACGCTAGCGTTATACTTAATCTCATACTTGTAAACATTCCCCAGCTTCTCTACCTGCGTGACTACTATCGTCGGAAGTAGTCCTTTAGGAACAATCCTCCTCATGGTATGCCCCAGCACATCATTATCCACCACCTCGGGGCTATAGGTCACAGTGACAATGGCCGTTGCGCTCTCTCCCGCGAACACCACCTCGGCGGGATCAACCGTAATCTTCTCAATAACATTCTTTGGCTGGTCAAAGAGTATCTGCTTCTTGGTAGCCGCGCTCCCATCGCCATATGTATGCGAGATTTCAAAGCCAGACTCTCCAGTCGCAAAGTCTTGCGTTTGCACAAGGTAATTCAGAATCAGGCGGTGTTTCACCGTGTCCCGCTCCGCGCCCACTTGCTTCACCCTCCACGTACCGGGAAAGCGTTTTCCTGGTATCGGAGACCACTTGAGCTCGGCTAGCGAAACGCTGTCCGGCTCCACGAGAACCCGTAGGGGGTACGAGTACGACACCCCTTTCGCCAGCTCGATGGGCTTCGTGATCTCATTCCCCTCAAGGTCAACCACCGTGATCTTCGTGGGCTTCACGTTCACCACCTTAACCTTCAACGCGCCGCCCTTCATGTTTTTGTTATCCTTGACAACACCGACTAGCACTTCCTCCCTGTCGGTATAATCGTTCTTATTTTTTCGTTCAAACAGGTATGACCCCTCACCCTGCGGTCCATCCACTGTCACATGCCTAGGGTCCCAGGTAATATGATCTTTCTGCTTAAATTCCAGCGCAGGGCGCGAGGCGTTCGCGGGGGTTACTGTCACAGGCAGCACGGTGTAGGGATGCTTAAAGGCACTACTACGTATCGGCACCACCAGCTCGGGCGCGTACGACACGCTCTGCACCGGCTCAATACCCACCGAGAACACCGCGCTCACGTACTCCAGCCCACCACCTTTCAGTTCCGCAGCCTTCAGGCCCAGCGTAAACCCTTTTCCCTGTTGCGACACCTTGGTGCCAACCACAGTGATTTCGCCCGGCACCCCCTCCTTCTTTTTCTCTATATTCCCGAAGTTCGTAACATTGATTTGCTCTCCACCCTGCGATACAGCGACATCGTTAATCGGAGCGATCGTCCCATCATTCGTTTTCACCACCAATTTAAAACGTGGATTACTCGCGTCCTTTGGCACCACCCTCACCGTGAAGCGCTCCGCCCTGTCCACCATCAGCTCGGTTTTCCCCTCCACCACGAAGCCTGTTACCGGGATATACTTCAGCTCCACTCTCAGCGTGGCTGTCACCCCGCTCTGGGAGTCGGACACCACCTTTATCTCCGCCGTCTGCGTTTGAAGATTTTTGCCAGCATTCCGCGGGTCCGTTACCTTCACGTAGTAGTCCCCAGCTGGATGCCCCTTAGTATCACGATTAACCCTTTTCCCATTCGCATCCTGCACCTCCAGCCAGCCTGGGATATCGGTAAATTTGAAGGTTGCATCGGCCGCCGTCTCGGGCGTCACGTCGATCCGCACCGCCTGCGCGTCGACTCCGCCGCGAATGGATTTTGGAGCCTCGGCATCGTACACGAACTCCAGGCTCTGCCGGTCGAGGGTGATCCCCCTCACCGGGTTCGGCGTCACGACGTACTTAAAGGAGAACGTCAGCTTCTCGCCTGCCGCGCCGCCCTCCCTATCCGCGTTGGATTTCAGCGTAAACGCCGCGGGGGCGTTTCCGGGCACCGCGCCCGTCACCTCGTACAGGCCCGGCTGCCCCCACGCGCCCTCCAGTGCCTCGATCGTCAGGGTGCCTGCGTCACCCACCGTTAGCGTTCTGCTATTTCCGGCTGTTGAGGCGCCCACGATGTCAAACCCACGGTCGTACGCCTGCTCAGAGGTAACGTCAAGGCGCAGCTGCACCCTCTCCCCCTTCTTCAGCCGCAGCACGTAGTCCCCGCCCGTAATATTCTTACTCTCAGTTTCATTGCGCAGCGCGAAGGCCGTCACCCCGACCTTTCTCACGTTCACCGTGACATCCTGCGTATACCCCCCGTCGGCGGCGGCGATGGTAAGGGTGGCCGTGCCCGCCTCTTTCGCCTCAAACACGTAGCGGCCTGACCCGGTCGGACTCTCAATGGGTTCCGCCTTAAGCACCCTATCACTCCCGGTCCCCGGCTTCCTTCTCACGGAAAAGCCTTGGTAGTAGGCCAGGCTGGGCGCCGGCGTCACCGTGATGAATCCGTTCGGCTTCGAGCCCACGTACAGGTCCGTCTCCTTGGGGTCGACCCCAAAGCTGCTCACCTTCACCTCCCCAATCCTCAGCGTGTAGTTTGCCGTTTTCGTAGCGCCATTCCCATCGGTCCACGACAGGGCTAAACTCAGGTACGGTGCGTCGACCTTCTCGTCCGCCTTAAACGCGTACTCCAGCTGCGTGACCACCGTGCCGTCCGGCCGCGCCTCGGAGCTCCTGCCCACGAGCGCCGGCTGCCACACCTTATTCCCGTTGTGCGGCGCGCCCTTCCCGTATATCGGCGCATAAAGACCGTTAGCGATGTGACTATTCCCTATTTTTCCTTCCCACGCCAGCTCCTTCTCCAGCCCCACGATGGGCCCATCGCTCGTCACGGTCACATGGAGCATCCAGTCCTTCGTCTGATTCCTATATATAAGCTTATCGTAGCCCGCGCCCCCCGGATCTCCATCCGACATCGCCATCTTCACATCCGAGATGTGATGCTGCACCACGGTGAAGGTCTCTTCCGCGGTGGGGGCACCAACCCTCCCATCCTCCGCAACGGCATGCAAATGTGCACTCCCATTCTTAAGCACCTTGAAGGAGAAGATCCCCGGCACGTTGGTAGGCAGCACCTCCACCACACCATCATCGCTGGTGATCCTCACCCGCCTATCCGTGGCGTTTTCCGGGTTGTACACCACGCGAATCGTCCCCCCCTTGCCCACCGGCACGGGCTCCTGCGCCTCCACCTTCAGCTTAATCCCATGCACGGGAACGTCCTTCGTGGTGACCCTCAGAGTCTTGGTCGCCACCTCTTTTTCCGTCCCACCGTGCCCATCCTTGGTCGACCACACCTTCAGCTCCGTTGCCGCCGTGCCCTCCTTGCCCGGGATAGTCCAAAGGGTCAGTTCCCAGCCGTTCTCAATGCGCTTCAGGTCATTATGGGTCCGGAAATTCGGTTCTGGAAAATCCTTATACGCAAGGATTCCGTTCAGGCTAGTCTGATCCACCCGAAGCCAGCTCACCGACCGGTCAGAACCCACGGGGAAGCACTCGATGACGTACGTCACCGGCTTCCGATTGCCGAACGCGTCCATCGTGTTAACCACGTAGTCGCCCCCCGGCTTCGCATCTTTAATGCGCACGCGCACCGTCTCCACGAGCAGATTCGGCGCCACCTGCGCTGCCGAGGGCACCATCCAGACCAGCGCCCCCAGCAACAAAGTTAGCATAAAACGTTTCACATTCGCCATACAGACCCCTCCAACGATTAGATTGATACCCAATACATGATGCAATACACCGTTACAAAAGTAGCGAAATAATTTTATTTCAAAAATACAAATCACGTTCAATTGTGACAAAGCATCCGAAACCATTGATGAACGCGCAAAAATCGTAGACAAAAAAAATATTGCGTCGGATTTCAATACTTCCCCTCCCGCCGCGCGCGCATCGCCCGCACCCCTAGGAACAGTCCTCCCATGGGCCGTCCCCGCCCAAACGCATCCCGCCGCGCCGAACGCCCCGCGGCCACCGAAGCCCATGCGCATACCTAGCAAAAAGGTACTAAAGAGGCATCAAAGTTGGTTTTCCACGGAGAAATCCAACTTTGATGCGAATATGGTG
>JABCPG020000108.1 GCA_013333195.2 Bacteroidia bacterium | reverse complement strand
GCTGCCTCCACCCCACTGTTATTCTTTAAAGCACGCGCGGCGCCTATGGGGGTTTCAAATAAATAAAGACCAAAAATTATGCGGGTAACGACTCCGGTGGTCCCCCTCTTCTCATGCCGGATGCCTTTGCGATCCCTCTTTACTTCTTGGTGAATTCAACGCCATTCAGAACCAGTTTCGTACCATCAAAAGTACCAGGAAGTGAAACAGGCACCTCCTTCAACATTTTATACTTTACTGTCACCACGTTCTTTTCGAGCGTCCACGTCATATCAAAAGATACCCCCGCCGCAGAAAACGTTCCAGTGCCCCCTTTCTTAAAGGTCACGGTTTGCTCAATCGGAGAATTCTTAGTGGCCCACGTGCCGATTAGCTTGCTCTCCTTGCTGCAGCTCGTTGCGGTAGCCACGGCCACCGCAGACACCACCACCAATACCAAAATCTTTACGAACTTCATTCCTTTAATCTCCCTTTATTTTTTTTGTTAACCCTAATGCACCCAGCAATGCGCAGCAAAGGTAAAGAAAAATTGCACCTCCGGCAAAACCCTCCCATCCGAGATAGATGCGGTCGGATTTTCGTGATGGTCCCCAGAGAGGATGCAGCAGCGGGCTGCGCCGCAAATCTTGCCCCGGCCGACTATGAAAAGCGGCTAGGCGGAAAGGACTTTTTATCGATGTCGGGGAAGCCATCGCCAGGAATCTCGGAGCGTCGCTCGGCTCGGGAGAGGCTCTCCATCGTGCGGCTATTGCGGCTCGCGACGGTGATGGTAGATTTTCCAAACGTGCTCCGAATGCCATCCAACGCCTCGTTCAGCCGCTGCGATCTATCCGAATCGCTCGTATCGAAGATGCTAATGGTGGTGGGCGTATAGACGAGCTGGGATAGGCCTACCCCCACCCTTTTATAGAGGCATTCTGGCCGTACATGCAGCCTTAGCAGGCGCGAGGCCGCGGAGGTCAACGTGAGGATATCATCCGTAGGTCGCTCAAAATCCATCTCAAAATGCTCATGCTGCTGGGGCGCACGCAGCTTGAATCGATTGGTTTCTAGCACGATAGCGATTCTAGCGCATTTCCCACCGGCAGCGCGTAGCTTGCCATGGCAATTCGCAACGAACGTGGCGACAATCTCACGGAGCAGCGCGAAATCATTACTCTCCACCGGGAGAGAGCGCGACGAGAAGATGGATTGCGGGGGCTTACTCTTCGCGAAGGGAAGGCAGCGGGTGCCCTTAAGCTCGAGGTAGGTGGCGAGTACCCCCGAGGAAAAGATTTTAGGGATCTCCAGCTGCGGCAGCGCCGCGAAGTCAGAGGCATAAACGCACCCCAGGGCCTCGAGCCGCTTCTGGTGCTTCCGTCCAAGCCCCCACACCTCCCCCACAGGAAGCTGAGCCAGCGCCTTTTCGCGCTTGGCCTCCGAATCGATGCACGCCACCCCGCGGTAGCCCGGGAAGTGCTTCGCGTAGTACGCGGCTACCTTCGCCAACGTCTTTGTGCCGGCAATACCCACGCTGACCGGAAGGTGAAACCGCTCCCAAATGGCGCTGCGCAGCATACGCATAAACTCTACCGGCTGCGCCACCCCCACCAGCGAAACGAAGCACTCATCCACAGAATACACCTCCTGCTCCTTGGCATTCTCACCGATGAAGCGCATAAGCCTATGGGATAGCTCGCTATAGAGCTGATTGTTGCACGAGAGCGCCAGGATTTGCCCCGAATCAACCAAATTTCGGATTTTAAAGAACGGGATGCCCATGGGTACACCCATCTTCTTCACCTCGCCGCTGCGGGCCACGACGCACCCATCGTTGTTCGAGAGCACAACCAACGGCTTACCCTCGAGCGAAGGATCGATCACCCGCTCACAGCTAACAAAAAAGTTATCGCAGTCGATGAGTCCTACCATACCCCAAGGCTTACGGAACAAAGGTAGCAAAAAAAGCTAACGGCGGCCTTCCGCCCAGAGCGACAACCCTTCCAGAGAATCCACGCAACGCCCATTCGGGAGATGCCACACCGCCTCCCCCACCCCTTTCCTTATGGCCGCCGCACCGCTAGATTCGCGAGGGACTTCCCTCCACCCCGCGCGCAGCAGGACCCGGCGCGCGCAGATGGCATCCGGATCGCCGGCCGGGGCATCGATGAAGAAGCCTGGGGCATCGTCCCCACCGGGGGGGCGGGGCGTAAAGGTGAAGCAAGCGGGATCGAAGACGCTGCTCTCCGTACCAAAAACGTCATTAAGCACACCGCTTCTAACCGCCTCCTCAGGGATACTATCGTAAAGGGCAGCGCCATGCAGCACCCACAATCGATCGCTATACCATAGAGCCGACTGCAAGTCGTGCGTTGAATAGATGATGAGGCGCTGGGTAACGCGCGAAAGTTCTTTCAAAAGGACCACGAGATTCCCCTTTGAAGGGAAATCGAGAAAGGCAGAGGGTTCATCGAGCAGGAGTATAGGGGTTTCCTGGGCGAGGGCCATGGCGAGCCACACCCGCTGCCGCTCCCCGTCGCTCAGCGTGGCGATGGGGCGCTGGGCGAATTGGGCCGTTTGCGTAAGCCGCAAAGCCTCGTTCACGACGTCGCGATCGTGCGCATCGATTGACCTAAACCACCCCTGATGGGGGAACCTCGAGATCATAACAAGCTCCTCCACCCTCACATTCCCATCCGGGGTGTGCCGGGTGGGGGCGAAGGCCACCAGCCGCGCCTTATCCCTAGGGGGAAGAGCCGCGATGGAGTCCCCCTGAATGGCTACGCAGCCCCGAAGAGGCGGGATAAGGCCCGCAATAGTACGGAGCAGGGTGGTTTTTCCGCATCCGTTGCGCCCGAGGAGCGCAATGGTACTCCCGGCGCGGGCGCGCACAGCACCCTCCCCCAAGGTAAGGATCGGCTTCCCATAGCCCACGGCGAGATCGCGGAGTTGCAGAATGGGAGGCTCGGGAGCAGGGTACGAAGATGTAAGAAGCATGGCGCGAACAATGCAAAAATTAACGATTACCCCGGATGAGGATGTACACCACAATCGGCAGCCCCAGCAAAGAGGTAACCGCGTTGATCGGCAGGGCTATCGCCACCCCGGGGAGCTGCGAAATGATGTCGGCGAGGAGCAGGCTAATGGGCCCGAGGAGCAGACACCCGACGAGGAGCTGCCCGTGGCGGGAGGTGCGATAGCAGTAGCGGGCCACGTGCGGCACAGCAATACCAACAAAGCCAATGGGGCCGCAGAAGGCGGTGGCGAAGCCCGCGAGCAGACTGGTAGAAAGGAATATCAGCGTGCGCGCCTGCCGCATCGAGAGTCCCAACGTGGAGGCCTGCACCTGCCCCAGCAGGAGCACATCGAGGGGGCGCACGCAGAGCGCGGCGAGCGCGACGCCGACCACCACCCCGCCAAAAAGGAGGGAGAGCCGTACGCCCGTCACGTTGGCCAGGCTACCCATGCTCCAAATAATAAAATTTTTAAGCGCACGCTCATCGCTGAGATACTGCAAAATGCTTACGCCGGAAGCTGCGCCCGCCCCCAGCATGACACCGAGAATGAGGAGCGCGCCGTTGCTACGCAGCCGCATAGAGGCAGCGAGAATGATAAGCAGCATGGCCATGGCGCCCAGCCATGCCGCCGCGGCAAGCGAGATGGAAGCGTACGCCCCAAGCATCCCCCCCGCCAGAAGCGAAATGGCCGCGCCGAGACTCGCCCCGCTACTTATGCCCAACACGTACGGCCCAGCGAGGGGATTCTTGAAGGTGGTTTGCATCAATAGGCCACTGACAGATAGCGCGATACCCACCAAAACGGCAGTGAACATTTTAGGTACTCTAAACCCTTTCACCACGATTTCGCTCAGCTCCGAATCCGCCGTGCCGAACAGCACGCCCCACACCTGCGATAGAGACAGCGAGGCAGAACCGACCACAAGCTCCACGGCAACGAGCACCGCGAGCACCGCGAATAGAAGCACCGTCACAACGCTAGCCCTAACCATTCTGCAAAGGGGTTAGCCCCGCAGAATGAGGATTCTCAACCTGAAGAAGCGTGAAACTCGGTGCACAGTAGCGCGAAACGGCCTGCCCGGGCATCGCGGGAGCTTTTACACCATCTCCGAGACAAGCGGGGGCGATAAAGATTCGCGCCTCATCCCATAGGTTAGAGGTGGTGAACATCTGAATGGTTTTAGCCCCCCCCTCGACGAGCAAAGAATTTACACCCCTCCTGTAAAGCTCCAGCAGGAGGCATTCCGGCCATTCTCTCCCCGCACCCAATGGGGCCAACTCGAGCCGAGGAATGCGCGCGCGCATCCCCCACGCGGGAGAATCCACCAACGTATCTGACGTAAACAGGAGCGTAGGCTGCGAACCATCAAGAATACGTGCGGACAGGGGGATAGACAAATCCCGATCGAACACCACACGCAGCGGCTGCGGACCAACCCACGCGCGCACGCTCAGCCGAGGGTCATCGCGCAGCACGGTGTTAGCCCCGACAAGAATGGCCATGCATTCGGAGCGCCAACGGTGCACCAGCAACCGCCCATAGTTGCCTGTAAACCAAGGGGCAGGCGTTAGGGGGGGGCGAAGCGCATCGATGAATCCATCGGCAGACTGGGCCCACTTCAGAAGCACGTAGGGCCGCCCCTTCTCATGGAAGGTGTTGAACGCCGGATTGATGGCCCGGCACTCCCCGTCCAAAAGGCCATTCTCCACGCGGATTCCCGCCTGCCGCAGGGCGTTGAGACCACGGCCATTCACCACCGGATTGGGGTCGGAAGCCCCCACCACCACCCTCCTAAAGCCCGCCTCAACGATAGCCTCGGTGCATGGGCCCGTCTTGCCGTAGTGGCAGCAAGGCTCGAGGGTAACATACATAACGGCATCCCGCAGGTCAACCCCCCGCCGCTTTGCCTCCGCGATAGCGTTACGCTCCGCATGAAGCCCTCCGTAGCGCTCGTGGAACCCCTCAGCCACTATCCTTTCACCCATGCACACCACGGCGCCCACCCTCGGATTCGCACGCGTGTAGCCCCCCCCGCTCCCTGCAATCTCAATGGCGCGCGCCATCATCCGCCTGTCAAACTCACTCCAAAAAGCCATAAGGACTTCGATATAAACGCTATCTTTGCGGCAAAATTAATACTCCTCGGCCATTTCAACAAATGGACGCGCCGGGGGAGACGAGACCAATAGGTAATCCATCCACGCTCGTGCAGCACATACCAAAGACGCCCCGCGCAATACTCCACGAGGTCCAACGATCGTTGGAGTCCATCTACCCGCGCTCAGAGGCACAGGCCATAGCTCGCGAAGTGGTAGAACATACCCTGGGGCGCCCTTTCCACCGGATTCTACTCGATAACTCCACAGAAGTCCCCGACGCAGAAAGGGAGAAGCTTCAGGCCGCACTCAGGCGCCTGCTAGCGCACGAGCCGGTGCAGTACGTGGTGGGGGCGACTAGCTTCTGCG
>JABCPG020000107.1 GCA_013333195.2 Bacteroidia bacterium | reverse complement strand
GTTGGTATATACATGCGCAAGCTGCAAGAGGCAGGGTAGTACGATAAGATTTGGCAGGCTGGCGCGTTTCTGCTCCCGGTGCGTTCGGTGGGGGTGATGGGCGACGAGCGTAGCTACGAAAACGCCGTGGCGCTGCGGGCGGTGGTTTCGGTTGATGGGATGACGGCGGATTGGTACCACATGCCGTACGGGCTGCTGGCCGACATTTCCAATGCGATAATAAATGGGGTTCGCGGGGTGAATAGAGTGGTATACGATGTGAGTTCCAAGCCTCCGGCAACGATAGAATGGGAGTAGGATTGAGCGGTTTTTGGGTTCGAGATCGGCTGGGGGGGGGGCGCGTGTGGTGCGTTGTGGCCCTGTTCCTATTGGTGCAACCTAGCGGGGCGTGCGGGCAGTCGACATTGCGTAGAGATGCGCGGGAGCCCGTATATTCGGTGGGAGTGGGCCCGTTGCGCCAAACGTTAGACTTGATTCGGAACTACTACGTAGATGCTGTTGACGTGGATAGTCTCTACCGGGTGGTCGTTCGTGAGCAACCACCGAAGGATACTGCGGTGGGGGTGTCGTCCCAGGCATTGACTGATGAGGAGCAACGCATCCAACGCGTACTTGAGCAGCTGGATCCGCATTCCTACTACTTGACGCGCGCGGAGGCGGAAGATAGGCGGCGAGGCTTCGAGGGGAAGTTTTACGGGATTGGGGTGTCGTTCCAGGTCTTTAAAGATACGGTGCGGGTGGTGCAGGTGCTTCCCCATGGGCCGGCATCGAAGGTCGGGATGCGCGTTGGGGATAACATTCTTTCGGTGAACGGCCATCGTCTTTCCGGGGTGGGGGCACGCACGAGCGATGTGATGCATACGATAAGGGGTGATAAGGGTTCGCGCGTTGCGGTGCGCGTACTTCGGGTACGCGACACGCTGGAGTTTAAGATGAAACGTGATGAGCTACCACTAAATACTGTGGATTCCTACTACATGCTAACCCCCACAGTGGGCTATTTGCACTGCGCCTCATTCGGATTCTCAACGCGTGGAGAGATTGTAAAAGCGTTGCAGTCGTTAGAGAAGCAGGGGATGCGGTCGCTAATAATTGATTTGAGCGATAACGGCGGCGGCGTGATGAATACCGCGGTGTCGGTATGTTCAGATTTTTTGAAGGAGGGTCAGGCGGTGATGTCGGTACGCGGGATGAGCTACCCGGTCACAGTTTTTTCGGCGCCGTACACCGGTAAATACAGTGAACTCCCCATGGTAGTGGTGGTTAACGAGCTATCCTCATCGGCGTCGGAGATAATGGCGGGCGCGATGCAGGATTGGGATCGTGCGGTACTGGTAGGTGCTCGGACGTTTGGCAAGGGTTTGGTGCAAGGGGTTTTTCCCCTAGAGAATGGTGGGGAGCTGAGCTTGACGGTTGCGCGTTACTACACGCCGAGCGGGCGGAGCATTCAAGCGCCGTACGAGCTTGGACATGCAAAAGAGTATCGAGATGCGTTTGCCCGTAGGTACGCGTCGGGGCTATCCGATACGTTGGGCGGCGCGAACCAAAAGGGGGCCTACGCCTATAAAACGTTGGTGAACGGGCGGACAGTGTATGGAGGAGGAGGGGTGGAGCCGGACGTGGTAGTGCTGCGTGACACGACAAAGGCGATGTCGCCCCGAGTGGTGGGCTATGAGCGCAAAGGGTATATGCAGCATTGGGTGGTAGGCTACGTGACTGCCTGTAGGAAGGGGTATTTGCGGTTGTACCCGACGGTGGAGCTCTACGTGGAGGGGTATAGGGTGCAGGATTCGACGCTCGCGACGTTCCGCCGTTCGATGGAAGCGCTGGATGGAGGGACGCGGGATACAGTGCCGTATAGCGAAGAGGAGCGGCGACACCTGCGCGTCCGAATAAAGGCTTACGTAGGAGAGCAGCTGTACGGGGAGGGTGCGTTTATGCGCGTGGTGAATGGGGAGCGAGAAGATTTGGCGCGCGCGCTGGAGATATTAGGAGATTGGGGGACACGGGGGAGAGCTATATTGGGGCGGACGCAGCGGGTTGAAGGACGAAATAGGTAGAGAAGCGTTTAAGCGGATAGCGATGCTATCCATAAGAAAAAGGGAAATAGATAGATGAGTGAAGAGGTGAAGACGTTTGAGGGGTTAGGTTTGTCGGAGGCGTCGTTGGCGGCGATAGGAAAGAAGGGGTTTGAGTCGCCGACGCCGATACAGCGGATGGCAATCCCGGTGCTGCTGGGTGAGACGTGCGACGTGATAGGCCAGGCGCAGACGGGGACTGGAAAGACAGCGGCTTTTGGATTACCGATATTGGAGTCGATAGATGTATCGCTGGCGATGCCGCAGGCGCTGGTGCTGGCGCCGACGCGCGAGCTGGCGTTGCAGGTGGCTGATGAGTTGACCTCTCTGCGCGGTGATGGGGCGTTGCAAGTATTAACGGTGTACGGTGGACAATCGATATCAGAACAGCTTCGTCGGCTTTCGCGCGGAGCGCATATAGTGGTGGGTACTCCGGGACGAGTGCTTGATGTGATAAAGCGAGGGCGTCTTCCGCTGGACCAGGCGAAGTGGGCAGTGCTCGATGAGGCGGACGAGATGCTAAACATGGGCTTTATAGAGGATGTGGAGGAGATTCTATCGCACGTGACCGGAGAGCACCGTACGCTGCTGTTTTCGGCGACGATGCCGGATCGGATTGTGAAGCTTGCGAAGCGATTCATGCGCGATCCGAAACTGCTGGAGGTAGATAAGGATCAGAAGCCCACAACGCTAGCCGATCAGATATATTTTGAGGTGCGGGCGGCGGATAAGTTTGATGCGTTGACGCGTATAATCGATATAGAGCCAGAATTTTACGGTTTAGTGTTTTGCCGGACGCGTAATGATGTGGACGAATTGACGATGCGATTGGCCGAACGGGGCTATAGCGTGGAAGGGCTTCATGGAGAGATTACGCAAGCGCAGCGGGAGAAGACGTTGAACAAGTTTCGCAAGCGCCTTGTGAATATATTGGTGGCAACGGATGTAGCGGCGCGCGGTATAGATATAGCGGATTTGTCGCATGTGATAAATTACAGTTTGCCGCAGGATCCGGAGTCGTACGTGCATCGCGTTGGGCGTACGGGCCGCGCGGGGAAAGAGGGTACGGCAATAACCTTCGTAACGCCGCAGGAGCAGCGTCGTCTCACGTTTTTTCAGAAGAGCATAAAATTTAAGATACGCAAAGAGCGGTTGCCGCAGGTGTCGGATATTGTGGAGGTGAAGTGGTCGCTCATACTGGATGGGCTGTCGCAAATAGTGTCGATGGGCCAGCAGGAGACCTTCCTGCCTCGGGCGGAAGAGGTTTTATCGCAGTATCAGCCGAAGGATGCGGTGGCAGCGCTGCTGCACATGGCCTATAGGAATGTGCTGGATGCGTCGAACTACGAGGAGGTTAGGAGTTTCACTGTGGATAAGCGGGGTAGTACCCGTTTGTTTGTGGCGGTAGGGAAGCGCGATGGGTATTCGCCGAAGAGTCTAGTGGAGTATCTTTGCGCAGAAGCGAAGGTTTCGTCGCGCGATATTGATGATGTGACGGTGCTGGAGGAATACTCTTTCGTGACGGTGCCGTTCGAGGAGGCGAAACGAATTCTGGATGCATTTTCAAGGATTCAGGTTGGCGGGAAGCCGATGGTCGAGAAGGCCAAGAATAAGAATTGAGGGACGGCGCGTGAGTCGAGAAATATTTTGAGATTGCGACGACTAAAGGGAAAGTAGGCAAAAAACGAGGGTTGACAGGTATGGAGCAGGAGAGGCTGATAGCGAAAACGATGCAGGGGTTGGAGCCCGTGCTGGCGGAGGAGCTTCGGGGGTTGGGGGCGGAGGGGATCGAGGAGGGGTGTAGGATGGTATCGTTTTTAGGCGATAAGCGGATGATGTATCGTGCGAATTTCTTTCTTAGGACGGCGATACGGGTATTAAAACCATTGTTTACATTTGAAGCGAGGACACCTGAAGAGGTGTACGGAGCATCGTTGTCGTACGATTGGTCGGGGATTATTGAGCCTCATAAGCGCATTGCGGTTGATAGCGTGGTAAACTCGGATCTTTTTAAACATTCGGGTTTTGTCGCCCTGCGGCTTAAGGATGCGATAGTGGATCAGCAGCGCAACATGTTTGGCAGGCGGCCGTACGTGGATACGGTCAATCCTGATATCCGCATCCATTTGCACATACAGGGAAGTACGTGCAGCGTGTTACTAGATTCCTCGGGAGATTCGCTCCATATGCGCGGGTATCGCGTGGAGCAGAATGCGGCGCCGCTGAATGAGGTGCTAGCGGCTGGGCTCATCTTGCTGTCGGACTGGGATCGGAAGGAGCCGTTCTACGATCCGTTATGCGGTTCGGGGACGCTCCCCATAGAGGCAGCGATGATCGCGAAGGGCTTAGCCCCGGGTCTGTTCCGTAAGCATTTTGGATTTGAAGGTTGGCCTGATTTCGATGCCGATTTATACGCGGAGATATACAACGACGATTCGATGGAGACGGACTTGGAGCCGTTGATAATCGGGGCGGACGTTTCGACCCACGCGGTGGATATGGCGATGATGAATATTACGAATGCTGGGCTTTTGAAATCGATCCGCTTGGTACGGCAATCGGTTTTCGATTCCTACCCGCCGTCCCAACATGGAGTAGTGGTGACGAACCCTCCGTATGGAGAGCGGGTGAAACAGTTTCAGCTCGATAATTTTTACCGTCAACTGGGGGATACGTTTAAGCAGCGCTACGCGGGGTGGAATGTCTGGATGATAACCGGAAATCGTCAGGTGATGAAGTCGTTTGGCTTGCATCCATCGAAGACTATGACCCTCTTTAATGGGCCGATAGAGTGTAAATATCAGCGTTTTAGCATGTACGCTGGATCGTTGGGGAGAGATGAGGGAGACGGGGAGTGGGAAGAGTAAAAAAGGTAGGACGATGGAGGATTTGCAAATAAGGTGGACACAGAAGACGCCGAGCGTGGAGTGTCGTAGCGAGGATGGGTATATACGCATAGAGGGTCAGTCGATTCCGGAGAATGCGCAGGAGTTCTACGAGCGGATCAATGCGTGGGTGGAGACCTACTCAAAGGAGATAGGGGGGCCGCTGGAGGTTGTGATTAGCTTGGATTACTACAATTCCGCGACGTCAAAATGCATTTTAACCTTTTTCGACATTCTATCCGGGCTATGGTTGCATGGGCGAAAAGTGAGCGTGGTTTGGATGTACGCAGAGGAGGATGATGATATGCGCGAGGAGGGTGAGAGCTACCAAAAGGTGGTGAACTTCCCGATACGTTTGGAGGCGTACGCGGGGGAACGGGAGTAGGAGGATTGCCCTAGGTAGGAATCGTTGCTGGAGAGAAGTGCAATTTTTGCAAGAGTATTTGGTGCGACTTTCGGAGTCTCCGGAAGCGCGACGGTTGGAGGAGTGCGTGCGTGCGGGGCGATCAACGGTGCTGAAGGGGCTGCACGGATCCTCGTATGCTATGCTATTGGCAGCGCTATCGCAGAGGCATGAACTTTCGGCGGTGGTACTCGCGGAGGGATACGAGAGCGCGTGCTACCTGTATTCGGATCTATCGAATTTGCTTCCCGAGGGGCAGCTCTACTTTTTTCCCTCATCATTTCGGGATGAATTTACGTCATTCTCACAGCAGAGCGAAGCGATAATTCAGCGCAATGAGGTTGTGTCGCAACAGCGGCAGTTGCAAGAACGAATTTGCGGTGGCGGGGCTGGGATTGTGGTGGTGTCGTACGTTCAGGCCGTCGGAGAGCCCTTTGCTGGAAGTGATGTTTTTTCAGCGAACAGTTTCGTGGTTCGGGTTGGGGAGCGCCATTCACCCTCGAGCGTGGAGGAGAGGCTGCATGAACTGGGTTTTACCGAAGAGGATAGGGTGGTAAAGCCAGGGCAGTACGCGAGTAGAGGGTCGATAATAGACGTGTTTTCCTACACGGAGAGCCAGCCCTTCCGTTTAGACTTTCTAGGAGATGAGGTTGATACAATCCGAGTATTCGATGTAGATACTCAGCTGTCGACACGGAAAGTGCGAGAGGCTTTGCTCGTGCCGAACGTCGATCGTTTGTCACATGGCGTGGGGGAAGAGACGCTTTTGCAGCTGCTGCCTAGGGGGGTGGCAGTTTGGGGCTGGGGGCTAGACCTAGCACTAAAGCGATACGGGAAGAGCGTTGAAGCGAGCGCGGCGGGGCTCCCGGTGCTTTTTAGAAAAGAAACTGCGCTACGAGAACAGCTTTTGGGGAGGGTTTTGGTTGAGGTGGCGCTGAGCCCTCTCGATGCAGGAGTTGAGGCGATAACGTTCGGCATGACACCCCAACCGTTGTTCCAAAAGAATTTTTCGCGCTTGGCTGATACGATACGTAGCGATGCTTCGCTTGGGTACACCACGTGCATTTTAGCGGAACAGCATTCGCAAATTGTGCGTTTGCGGGATATTTTTACTGACCTATCGCTAGGCTCGGATAAGTATAAGATGCTGGAGATGTCGCTGCGAGAAGGCTTTGTGGATGAGCGTCAGAAAGTAAATTTTTTTACAGACCATCAAATTTTTGAGCGCTACCACGCCGCGAAGCTGCGTAAACGTCTTCAGGTGCATGACCCGCTTAACATGCGAGAGTTACAGCTCATGCAGCCGGGCGATTACGTGGTGCACATCGACCATGGTGTAGGGGTTTTCGAGGGTTTGGTGCGTGAAGAGGACCATGGGGTGGTGCGGGAGTACGTGAGGGTAGGTTATAAAGACAACGACACGGTGCTGGTGAATATCCATAATCTGGGGCGTTTGTCGAAATACCGCGGGAAGGATGGGACGCCTCCTGAGATTTACCGTTTAGGATCAGGAAGGTGGAATAGGCTTAAGCAGAAGGCAAAGAGCCGCGTAAAGGACATTGCGCGGGATTTGATACGATTGTACGCGGAGCGGCGTGCGGAGAAGGGTTACGCATTCTCTCCCGATACGTATCTACAAGAGAGTCTAGAATCATCGTTTATGTATCAAGACACGCCGGACCAGGAGAGCACGATGCTGGCGGTGAAGCGCGACATGGAGTCGGCAGTGCCGATGGATCGGCTGGTATGCGGGGATGTAGGCTTTGGGAAGACCGAGATAGCGGTGCGTGCGGCATTTAAGGCCGCCACGGATGGGAAGCAGGTGGCGGTACTGGTGCCGACCACGGTGCTGGCGCTGCAGCACTACAAGACGTTCAGCGATCGTTTGAAGGAGTTTCCATGCCGAATAGAATACCTTTCGCGTCTAAAAAGCGCATCGCAGCAGAGGGAAATATGCGAGGCGCTTAAAGCGGGTAAAATAGACATAGTGATAGGTACGCACGCGCTGCTTCGCGACAGCGTGCGCTTCAAGGATTTGGGTTTGCTGATAGTGGATGAGGAACAAAAATTTGGCGTGTCGGCCAAGGAGAAGCTGAAAGCGTTAAGTAGGCAGGTGGATACGCTCACGCTGACAGCGACCCCGATACCGCGAACGTTGCAATTTTCGTTAATGGGTGCGCGCGACATGTCGATAATACGACCCCCCCCCCGTCTGGGGTCCCGGGGGAGGCGGGGGGGGGGGGGGTGCGGGGGGGGGGGGGTGCGGCGGCGGG
>JABCPG020000106.1 GCA_013333195.2 Bacteroidia bacterium | reverse complement strand
GCGACTTTGGTGCGAGTTTGGATCGACGCAAGATTCTGCGCGTATTACGCTTCTGGATCGCGGGAATCGCGCGCGATGCTACACGAGGGGCGTGCGTGCCGCCTTCATCTGGGTTTGATTGGTTCGCTGCGCCTGAGCGTGCCGCCGAGGTGGGGGAGTACCCCATTTCCCCATTTTCGCCGAGAATATGCGTCGTCTACTTTCCGACGCAGAATCATTACCTCTCCATCACTGAGGAGATTATGCGCTTGCACCGTATTGCTTGGTGCTCAGCCTTTCAATCCTCTCCTTGGCATTACCTTTTATTAGTCGGCTAATTACAGCTCCTCACATTCTTTTTCAGCTCTTCTGCTCATTATAAAGGGACCTATTTTTGGGGCACGTCAAAGCGGACTAATGCGGGGAAAATATCATCGTCATCCCTATCGGGTGTAGCTGTCCATTTTTTCTAGACAAAAAAACTCGAAAAGTGGAAATATAGCGTTCTACTCCTTACATTTGCCACCGGTAAGATACATATCACTCTTTCAGAAGAATTCGAGTACCAAGCTATAAGTAGGGAAATGGATATGGGCAAAAGTTATAGTATACCTACGCTACCTCTCGCCTTTGATGTAGAGAGCAAAGAGATATTACGACAGGTGAACAAAGCCAATCGTGCTTTGGCGGAACTAAAGGGGGTTGCGACGACCATCCCAAACGAAGCGATACTGATTAACACCCTGACTCTTCAAGAGGCGAAGGAGAGTTCCGAAATAGAGAATATCGTTACAACGCAAGACGATCTCTACAAAGCTGAGATAGATGTAGGGAAACAACTTATAACAGCGGCTACCAAGGAGGTTCTTAGGTATCGAGAAACCTTGCAGCTAGGGTTTCAATTGGTTAAAGAGGAAGCTCAATTAAGCAATAAAATAGTAAAGAAAATTCAAATGTACCTTGTTGGGAATCAGGCGGGTTTCCGTTCGCAGGCGGGGACGATGCTAAAGAATGGTCAGGGGGAAACCGTTTATACGCCACCCCAAAGTAGGGATGATATAGAGAGAGCTATGGCAAACCTCGAGGCTTTTATCAACCGGCCGGAGATGTGCGAAATTGATCCTCTAATCAAGATGGCGATTATCCATCATCAGTTTGAGAGTATTCACCCGTTCTATGATGGTAATGGGCGAACGGGGCGTATTATCAACGTACTCTATCTGGTGATAAATAGATTGCTCGACCTGCCAATCCTCTATCTAAGTAGGTACATTACTCAAAACGAATCGCAGTACTACTCCTTGATTCAGGCCATTAGGGATAAGGGTGAAGAGAACTCGCGGGAGTGGCAAGAATGGATTCTTTTCATTCTCAAAGGTGTCGAGCAGACGGCTCTCGACACCACCAGATTGGTGCAGGGGATCTCTGCACTAATGCAGCGCCATAAGCAGACTCTGCGGCCCCTATTTGGCAAGAACTACAGGCATGAGTTGCTCAACAACCTATTTTATCATCCCTACACTAAAATCGAGTTCATGCAGAGGGATTTGATGGTTCAGCGAAAAACGGCGGCTAAGTATCTGAATGTGATGGTTGAGGCGAAGGTTTTAGTTGTCGTAAAGATTGGGAGGGAGAATTATTACATTAATCGGGAGCTTATGGAGCTATTTCTTAATCAAGGTTTTGCGTTACCGCGGCAAGGCGGGGCGATAGAATCGGTGACAGATAATCAGCCGCTCCTATGACGTGTACCCGAAAACAGGATTTTGGGTACATATCCCTGGGACGTGTACCCAAAAGCGGCATTTTGGATACATATTCAGCGCGTGGGGCTTTAAGTAATTGATATGAATGATACTGGCGAAGGGCAATCGTAACGCTGCGCGTGAAGGCTGCGCGAAAGAAGTGCAATCCGGCACAGGTAAACCTTTTCGGGAAGGAGGGAGTGGGACTCCGCTTCGTACGTTACCCCGAGCAAGGCTACACTCCGCCTTGGTGGGGGTAATGGAGCCTTCGAACCTTTCGGCTCAAAGCGTAAGCCCAACGATACCTCTGCGGGAAGAACCTTTTCAGGGTAACACGTTTCATTCGTTGATGTACTTATCCCTGGGGGGATGGCTGTTAAATGTGGCTAATAAACATTGAAAGGTAGAGACGAAACATTTAATCTTGCAATAGAATGGCTAAAAAGGAAGTAACATTAAATCTCGAGAGCATACTATTCAACTGCCGGGACTACCTCCGTAGCAATGCGACCCTCAACGACAAGAGGGATCTGCTCCTGACTCTGGTGTTCCTCCGCTTCATCGGGGAGAAGTTTGAGGATGCGCAGGAGGCATTGCGCCAGCGATTCATCGGGAGTGGGATTACGGACGAAGCTGTCATCTCGATGCAGATTAACAACCCTCGCGCCTACGGAGGAACTGCGTTTGTGCCCGAGAAGGCGCGCTGGGGCCTCTTCCTGGAGACGCCGAGCGAAAGGCTGAATAGCACGCTGGACGATGCGCTCCAATGCCTGGAGGAGAGTGGGGATACCCTTAAAGGGTGTGTGCGCTTAGGTTTGTTTACCGCTATAAATCTGGAGAAAAGTGTCATCAAAAAGGTGGTGGATGAGGTCAATAAGATTTCGCACAAGGTGTTCGGGGAGCAGAAGGATCTCATTGGGCGGGTCTATGAATACTTTCTCAAGTCTTTTGCCGTCAATGCCTCTAAGGAGGAGGGCGAATTCTATACCCCTCACGATATTGTGGAGCTGATAGCGGCCTTTATAGAGCCTTACGATGGTACACTCTACGATCCCTGCTGCGGCTCGGGTGGTATGTTTGTGCAGTGCGCTAGGTACGTAGAGGAAAAGGGTGGTGACATCTCGCGAATCAATGTGTACGGCCAGGAGAACGACCCTGCAACCTATCGTTTGGCGAAAATGAACCTAGCGGTGCGAGGTATTTCGCACCATCTAGGCGATCGGAACGCCTCCTCCTTCACCAATGACCTACACAAAGGGCTCACCTTTGATTACATCATGGCCAATCCGCCCTTCAACCTCAAGCGGTGGTACGATACGGCGCTCAGCACTGACCCCCGCTGGGCAGACTACGGGGTGCCACCGGAGAGCAATGCCACCTATGCCTGGATCCTGCATATCCTCTCGAAGCTCAAGGCGGGGCGGGGCGTAGCAGGCTTTCTCCTTGCCAATGGCGCGCTGGGAGACAGTGATGCCAAGGAGATACGGCGCAAGCTTATCGAGGGGGACAAGGTGGAAGCCATCATCGTCCTTCCCCGGGAGCTATTCTACGCTACAGATATCTCCGTTACCCTCTGGATACTCAACCAGAACAAGAGGGGTGGCACCCATCATGGGCGAAGGCTGCGCGATCGCTCGGGCGAAATTCTATTTATGGACCTCCGTCAGTGGGTAGAAAACCCCGTCAAAGGCGAACAAAGGAAGAAAGTGGAGCTACGCGCAGACCAAGCCCGACGCGCGTCTGAAATCTATTTCCGCTGGCAGAGTGAGGGCACGGACGGCACGCAGTATGCTGAGCCCGAACTCTATCGGTCGGTAGGGATAGACGAGCTGCGAGCCAATGACTTTACGCTGGTCCCTAGCCGTTACATTGAATTCGTGGATAGGGATAGCCAGATTGACTACCATCAAGTGCTTACCGCAACGGCCAGCGCGGTGTCGGACCTACTCAAGCGTCAGGCGGAGAATGGCCAGAGGTTGCAGCAGGCACTTAAACAATTAGGCTATGGCTGCGAGGAGTAGAGCGACGCCGTGGGTAAGGCTCGGGGACTACATCGAGGCGCGCGACGAACGGAATGTCGAGGGGTGCCTTCTTCCTTTCTACGGAATTAATAGGGAAAAGATGTTTATGCCAACCGTTGCTGATACCAACCAATTAGATAATTCTAAATACAAAGTTGTAGGGCGGGGGATATTTGCTTTTAGTGGGATGCAAACCGGACGAGATCAATGTATCCGCTTGGCTTTGAGGGAAGATAAAAATCCGGTGTTACTATCGCCAGCATACACAACTTTCAAAATAAAGGATGGGTGTAAGCTGCTTCCCGAATATCTATTCATATTTTTTAACCGTAGGGAGATGGATCGATATGGCGCATTTCTTAGTGACGGAAGTATTCGTTCTAATCTTGATTGGGATCGATTCTGCGATATTCGAATCCCTTTGCCGCCCGCAGAGGTGCAGCAAGAGTTGGTAGATACCTACGCCGGGCTGAAGCGCTTGGCCGAGGAGAACGAGGCCCTAGTAGTCCCATTGTCCCAGGCCTGCCAGGCGTTTGCCGTGGACTGCCAAAGGAAATACCCGACGGTTGCACTCGGGGACTACATCGAGGCGCGCGACGAACGGAATGTCGAGGGGAAATATACTCTCGATGATGTTAGGGGGATCAGTATTGAGAAAAAACTCATGCCTACTAAAGCAAATATGGAAGGAGTTTCACTTGGGAGCTACAAGATATTAAAGCCATTGGAATTTAGCTATGTTACAGTAACATCTCGAAATGGTCAGAAAATTACATTAGCCCTTAACGAAGAAAATGCGACACACCTCGTATCCTCTTCTTATACTGTTTTCAAGACTGAGGATAGCTTACTTCCCGAGTATCTCTACCTGCTGCTGAGCCGGGAGGAGTTCGACCGCTACGCGCGCTTCAACTCCTGGGGCAGCGCCCGCGAAACTTTTGATTGGGAGGAGCTACGCCGCGTTCAAATCCCCCTTCCTCCCCTTGAGGTGCAGCAATCGATAGCCGATCTCTACCATTGCATGGAGGAGGCGCGAAGGATAGCCCGCGCGGCGCGGGCGCAGTTGCAAACCCTATGCTCGGCGCTGATACAGCACGCCGAGCGCAGCTAAAACCACTACCGAGATGAAGTTTTATGAAAGTGAGTATGAGGAGGCGCTCATGGAGCTGCTGCGGCAGGCGGGGTGGTATCACATGGCTGGAAGTTCTATCGAGCGTAACAATAGGGAGGACATTCTCCTCCTCGGCGATCTACGCCAGTACCTCCAGGGTCGCTATCCAACATTGGAGGCTAATGACCTGGACGAAATTGTCAGCCACCTGCAACATACTGGGGGGCAAACCCACTTCGATGTGCTCCGCAATACGTACCGCCTACTGCGGGACGGTTATCGCTATACTCGTGTCTCCGATGGCGAGATTTTCGATATAGAGTATATTGATTTCGCTACCCCTTCGGGCAACCGCTTTTGCTGCGTCAATCAGTACGAAGTGGGCTATGGGATGCAAGGGGAAAGGCGCATCCCAGATGTGCTACTCTTCGTCAATGGGATCCCCCTCTGCATCTTTGAGCTAAAGAATCCTACGGATACCACGGCAACCATAGCAGATGCCTATCAGCAAATCCATACCCGCTACATGAGGGATATACCGCATCTACTGCGCTACTGCCCGCTCTCCTGTATCAGCGATGCGACCGCCAACAATACCAAGCTGGGTACGACCTATACACCCTATGAGCATTACTATGCCTGGAAGAAGGTCAATAACGAAGATAGGGTAGCAGAGAAGGGATTGGACCAAGTGCGTACAATCGTATCGGGAGTGTATGCCCCCGCGCGCTTCCTGGAGATCGTGCGGGACTACATCTACTTTCCAGACGCGGTGCACCCGAAGCAAGAAGAAATTGTCTGCCGTTACCCCCAATTCTTTGCGACCCGTATGCTCCGGGAGAGTGTAGTCCAAGCATTCGCGAGGCGGGATAGCAAGGGCGGCACCTACTTTGGGGCTACGGGGTGTGGCAAGACCTACACGATGATGTTTTTGGCTCGCCAACTCTCCCTGCGTTGCCCCGAATTGGGTTCGCCTACCATTGTGATGATTGTGGATCGTGAGGACTTGCAATCGCAAGCGGGCAAACTATTTTTACGCTCCGAAGATTTTCTCTCGATGGGCGTTGCCAAGATTATTGCCAATAGAGAGGAGCTAAAGGCTGAAATGTCCCTTCGGGGGTCGGGCGGCTTCTTTATCTGTACCATCCAGAAGTTTTGCGAGGAGATAGGGTTGCTCAACGCACGCCCCAACATTATTTGCTTTTCGGACGAGGCCCATCGTAGCCAGGTGCGGCTCAACACCCAGCTCAAGGTTCGGCAGGCAGCCAAGGAGGGATCAGCGCTCAAAGAGGCTGAGCAAATAGGCGCTTTCGTCACGAAGCCCTACGCCGAGCACCTGCGCACCGCGTTCCCTCACGCTACTTTCGTTGGCTTTACGGGGACACCCATAGATGAGACCATCCAGGTCTTTGGTGCTATTGTCGATAGCTATACGATGAAGCAGGCTGTAGATGATGGGATTACCGTGGACCTGAAGTATATCCCGCGCATCGCTAAGGTTACCCTCGACACGGCTAAAGTCAAAGAGATAGACAGCTACTACAATCAGTGCGCAGAGGAGGGCGCGACGGAGGCTGATATTGCGACCAGCAAGAAGGCGATGAGCGCCATGGAGGTTATCTTGGGGGACGATGAGCGACTGGAACGACTCGCCAGGGACATAGCGGAGCACTACACCCAGGCGTGTAGCAACAGGGCGGATGTGCCCCAAAAGGCCATGATTGTGTGTAGCAAACGGACTATTGCCTACAACCTATTGAAGAAATTTGAGTCCCTATACCCGGACTGGTTCGTTGCGCGAAAGTCGCCGGATGATACGCTGCTGAGTGATGATGAGCTACGAGGTCTCCCCCCAATGCCCACCATTGCCATGGTGGCAACACGTGGGAAGGATGACCCAAAAAGAATGTATGACTATCTGGGGGATAGAAGTCGGGCAAAGCTGCTCGACGATGCGTTCAAGATGGAGCATTCCAACTTCCGAGTCGTCATCGTCGTCGATATGTGGATTACCGGCTTCGATGTCCCCTGCCTAACCTATCTATACAACGATAAGCCATTGCAGAAGCAAACGCTTATACAGACCATCAGCCGTGTGAACCGTAAATTTGCAGGAAAGGAGTTTGGGTATGTCATAGACTACATTGGTATCCGAAAGAATATGATGGAGGCAATGAGTCGGTTTGGCGGAGAGAACTTTGGCCCTAGTGAAGATGATGTGCAGCAGGCATTGGACGCTCTCATCGTGGAGATTGACCTCATTAAGAAGCTCTTTGTGGGCTTTGACCTCACCCCTTTCACCGACGAGAATGTAAAGCCATTGGAGCGCTTGGAGTGCCTTTCCGAAGCTGCCAATTATATACAGTCGCAAGCGTTCGGATGGAACAAGGACCAAGACGGTCGTCCTCCAAAAGCCGTCGGTGCCCAAAGCTACTTCTTGGCCCATACCAAACGCCTCCGAGCGGCGTATGATGTCTGCCAGCCGTCAGCTGTCCTTAACCACGAATTGCTTTCGCTCTCGCAATGCTTTATGGCGGTAGCTTCTTTTATTCGTAAGACCTCTGGTGACAGGCACGATGCTGAGAGTATGAATAGGGCCGTGGAGAGGATGGTGAGAGAGGCGCTGGAGTGTAACTCTGTGGTTAGCATTCTTGATACCGATGTGGAGGAACAGATTTTTAGCCCTGAGTTTGTGGCACAACTCGAGGGCATCAAACTACCCGCGACCAAGTTGGAAGTATTGGTAAGGATGCTGCGCAAAGCCATTAAAGAGTATAAGAACGCCAATAAAATCTCGGCGGAGAAATATGAGGAGCTGCTAAAAGGAACGTTGGACAGATATCACGAACGCCGATCAGCCCTTTCGGCAGAGGAGGCCTCGCATACACAGGCAACAGCAGTTTCAGAGATTATGGAAGAGGCAACGAAACAGGCTTTGGAACTGCTCGAGCAGCTCGGCAAGGATCGGGAGAGCTTTCGGCATCTGGGGTTAACCTTCGAGGAGAAGGCGTTCTACGATATTTTGATACATTTACGAGATAAGTACAACTTCGTGTATGGTGAGGACAAAGAGGAGAATGGGTTTATTCTCAATGACAAATGCAAGGTACTCGCCAAGAAGATTAAGGCACTGATAGACGTTCAGTCCTCTTTCACCGACTGGCTCAACAATAGCAATATCCGTGCAGACCTAAACAACAAGATATTCATTTGTCTACATCAGAATGGCTATCCTCCCCAGTACAATGGCGAAGTCTTTGACCAAGTGATGGAGCAGGTCGAGCATTTCAAGGAATATGGGGGAGAGCAGAAAAGGGAGACATAAGTCAAGATGGTGCTAGCCCCTACGCTTCAAATCCCTGTTGGCTGCGCCCACGTACCCTTTTAATTGGAATTTTGCTTGCTGCCATTTCGCCATGCTCTTGCTGCGTACTCCCTATTAGTGTAGCACCCCAGTTCTATCTGTACTGTATCCCGATATATACGCGAGGGGCTGGAGGGTTGGCAAGAAGCGTGCGGCACGCATGGGATACAAAAAGCGGTGGAAGGACGATGCTAAACGCTCCCTAGCCGGCAAGAAGAATAAAAAGGGGGGTATAATGAGTTCCTTTCTAGTAATACATAGCTGTCGTTGCCCATCAGCAATTACTTCCCGATGCAGAATCTGGAGAAGATGTAGTCGAGCACAGCGTTGCTGTCTACACCCCCAGTTATGGAGGTGAGGCTGTCGATGGCGGTGCGGAGCTGAAAGGCGAGGATATCGGTTGTGACGTGCCCATTCAGCGATTGCGCTAGCTCTTCGAGGCTCTGCCGCGCTTCGGATAGCGCGGCGGCATGGCGTGCGCTGGTAACTACGACTGCCTCCCCCTGCGGGAGTAGCTGGGCGGCTATAGACGACAACCATTGGAGTATCTCTTGCTCGCCGTGTCGGGTGGGGGCGGCCCAACGTAGGTGCGTTGCGCTGGGAAATTCTTTTTGCGTCAGCGCGTAGCGCTGCTCTAGCTCGTTGGCAGGCGTTAAATCTACCTTGGATAGGAGGATGGCAATGCGCGCGCCGTGGGCTGCGTGCCGTATCGCGGTGCTGATGTCCCTTTTGATATGCTCCCAGGGTAGCGTGGCATCTGCTACCACGATAAGGGCCGAGGCCTGCGCGATCCGCTGCTCCGCCCTTTGCACGCCCATGCGTTCCACGGGATCGGCGGATTGCCTAAGGCCGGCGGTGTCGGTTAGTCGGAATTGCAATCCGTTCACTCGAAGCGTGGTTTCGATGGCGTCACGGGTCGTGCCGGGGATATCCGATACCAACGCGATTTCCTCCTGCGCCAGCGCGTTGAGTAGCGAGCTTTTACCCGCGTTGGGCGAACCCGTAATGACGATGCGCACGCCCTCACGCACCGCGTTGCCGCTGGTGTAGGACGCGAGGAGGCGCTCTATGCCACATTGGGCTTGCTGCGTTAGCTGCATCAGCCGGCTGCGGTCGGCGAACTCTACATCTTCCTCAGAAAAATCGAGCTCTAGCTCTAGGAGGGCTGATAGCTCTAGCAGCTGCGCTTTTAGCGTATCGATGGTTTTGGATAGCCCGCCCTTTAGCTGCATGATGGCCATTTGGGTTTGCGGGGCTGTCTGCGCGTTGATGAGGTCGGCCACCGCCTCGGCTTGCGCTAGGTCGAGCTTCCCGTTTAGAAAAGCCCTGCGGGTGAATTCTCCCCTCTCGGCCATGCGTGCGCCCTTGGCCATTGCCATCTGTAGTAGGCGTTCAACGATAAAGCTCGAGCCGTGGCAGGCAAATTCCACCATATCTTCCCCCGTGTAGGAGCGCGGGGCTTGGTAGCGTGTGGCTACCACCTGGTCGATGGCTGCGTCCCCATCAAGAAGTTCTCCGAAATGCGCCATGCGGGGCGGCAGCGATGAAAGTTTTTCGCCACGCGCTGAGTGGAATAGCGTGTCTGCAATGGATACAGCGTCTGGACCACTTATACGCACAATGGCGATGGCGCCGTGAATTGAGCCTGTAGAGAGTGCCACAATGGTGTGCATGGGGTAGGTGTCGTCTAAAAGGTGTTAATATTCGTCGTCCGCTAGGGTTTCGTAGCTCTCGGGCGTTAGTAGTTCTTGCGGTGGTGAAATCAGCACGAGTCGCTGCGTGGCGCGCGAAATCGCGGTGTAGAGCCAGCGAAGGAAAGAGAGGTCCCGGGCTGTTGTCGAAAATAGTTCTACATCGAGGTACACGTGGGCCCATTGCCCGCCCTGCGATTTATGGCAGGTGAGGGCGTAGCCGTGTTTCAGCTGAAGCGCGGTAAGAAGGGGATCCTCAGCCACGGCGCGCGGAGAGAATTCTGCGCCCAATGTCTCTTTTAGGGTTTCCACCCGCATGTTGTAGAAAGCTCTCTGCTCGGCTTTGGGCAGGGAGGCGGAGGGGGATTGCAGCGCGTTCAGCATGGCCGTTGCAGTTATCTCCAGGCCCGGGTACTCCTCGAGCGTGAAGTCGATGTCAACAAACGTGAAGTTTTCTACGCTCGTGGTGTTGTATACGCGGTGGAGCCGCAGCATGTCGCCATTGGCGATAAAGGGGATTTCCTTGATTCTTTTAGTCCAGCGATAGGAGTTTTTACAGGCAAACACCCTGTCGCCGCCCGCTAACGGCTCTTCGTAGCCAAACGCGGAAGTCCGAATGGCAGCATTGATCAGGGCTGCGCGCCGGTTGGAGCGGCAGAGCACTATGGTCTCCTCGAGGCCTACCGTGCGGTAGGATTCCTCGATCATTTCCATGAGACGGTTGGTGCGCGTTGCGCTGAAATCGTGGTAGAGAAGCGTGTCGAACCTCGGCATACCCCCATTGTAATTCTCGATGAGACCCCGTAGCTGCGTGGCGAAATGGAGTACTCCTGATTCTTTGTCCTGGCGAAGGACTTCGCGTAGCGTCGCTTGAAAAACCTTGCCAAAGTAGTTTTCCAGTACGGAGGGTTGCAGCGCGGGGCTCTCATTTTCGCCTATGGGGGGGAGCTGCGCCTCATCGCCCGACAGGAGGAGCTTGCAATGCCGTCCTCCCCGGATGTACTCCACGAGGTCGCGCAGGAGCCCCCCGTGGCGATGGCTCGGTGAGTTGTCTATACCCGCCCCAATGATGGATGCCTCGTCGACTACGAAAAGCGTGTTGGCGCGTTTATTTTCTCGTAGCCTATACGTTGGCGTTCCGTCATTGCGCTCGGCGATGGCGTAGATTTCTCGGTGGATGGTTGACGATTGGAAGCCCGTGGCTGAGGAAAGCACCTTTGCGGCTCGCCCGGTGGGCGCTAGGAGGACGCATGCCACGGACTGCTCCCGCAAGGCGCGTACTAGAGTGCCTAAAAGCGTGGTTTTACCTGTCCCTGCGTACCCTTTAAGCAAGAAACAGCAATCGTTCTTCCAGTTTAGTAGGAATTCGATAAGAGTATCGATGGCGCGCGATTGGTCGCTCGTTAGGCGGTCATTTAAATTGGTAATCAGATATTTATGCACGTAATGGATGGAAGCCATTGCGAAAAAACAACGGAAAATTTCGTTCTTAAGGATAGTAATAGTAAATTCGCGGCAAATATAACAATTCGGGAAATGGTGAAGCGTATCCTAATCATTGTGTTGGTGCTTGTTGCGGGTTGGTTGGCGTGGTTTCTCTACGACAGCATCATGGAGCCAATCCGTCTCGATAGGCAGAAAGACATGCGCTATAATGCTGCCATCGCAAGGCTCAAAGACATTCGTACCGCGCAGGTGGCGTACCGCTCAGAAAATAAGAAGTACGCCAGTACTTTCGACAGCCTGATTACCTTCCTCAAGGAGGGTAATTTTAGCGTTGTGCGTCAAATCGGGTCTCTTGATGATTCTGCCGCGGTGGCGGAAGGGCGTGTGCGGCGAGATACGATCAAGATAAGCGTGCGCGATAGCCTTTTCCATGGGCTAAATGTTGATTCGTTGCGCTACGTCCCCTTTACCCAGCGCGGTGAGGAATTTAAGCTCGCTGCCGGCGATTTGAAAACCGCTTCCAAGGTGGTTATCCCGGTCTTTGAGGCGAGCGTTACGAATAACGTTCTACTCAATGGGTTGAGTAAGCAGTACATCATTAATCTCAATGATGTTGCTCGGCAGTTGGGCAAATTCCCGGGGCTCCGTGTTGGGTCCATGACGGAGGCGACCAATAATGCTGGGAACTGGGAGTAACGGCTAGGATTGCCTTTTAGTCTTTTGTCGTGTATGCAGCGTTGCGTATGCCTCGATGAAACGTTTGATGTAGCGCAGTGCGGTAATTACGTTTTGCTGGCGCAGGCCTCTGTCGAGGGGTTTGCGCTGGTGGTTTTGGAGAAAGTGCGAAGACGCTTCGTGGCCTTCGCCTGGTGCCCGGTGAGGGTCGCTAGTGCAGAGGACTGGAGTGGGGCGGTTGGTAGTCTGCGGGCGGAAGTTCCGTGGGTGCAAAACTCCTTCTCAAAGGTGGTGTTAGGCTATCGGGGCGTTAGGTTTGCTGCGGTTCCTACGAAGTTTTTCACCGCGGAGCGTGCTAAGCAGCTTCTTTCCACGGCGGGGCCCGTGGGCGACCTCGATGAGGTGCACTACTGCGAACCGTTAGGTGATGTGACGGTGGTTTACACCCTGCCCGCGCAGCTAACGTACGCGTGGAGGATGCTGCATGGCGATTCCCTATTCATCCATTCCGATGCGGCTGCGCTGCGGGCTGCCGCATCCGGCAAAGGGAAGGATGCCCAGCTGCTGCTGGTGTCGCAAGACAATTTTTTCACGCAAATCGTAGTGCAGGGGGAGCGGTTGTTCTCGATGCTTCCTCTCGAAGCTTTCACAGCCGAGGATCTCCTGTACTTTTGCACGGCCGCCGTGGCGGCTCTCCCAGGGGGGGGTGGAGCAACGGATCTGACGGTGCGAATGGTTGGGGATGGGGTGGCGTGGCCAGATGGCGCGCAGTCGGTCCAAACGCGGCAGCTGAGGACGGAGGATGTAAAAACGTTGCTCAGGCGTTACTACAAAGTGAGCGATGAGCCGCTGGTGCCAGCTGGCTATGAGTATAGCTATACGGTGGAACGATTCCGAGAGGGGTTTCCTTTAATTTTTCTTCTGGCTGAATGCGTATCATAGGTGGGGAACGTGCAGGGCGAAGCTTTGATAGCCGTGGTTTTACGGGACGTCCCACAACGAATATGGCCAAGCAGGCTCTCTTCAACATTCTGGCAAATCGGTGTCGTTTCGAGGATCTCCGCGTGCTTGATCTTTTCGCGGGGACTGGTGCCATTGGGTTTGAATTCCTTTCTCGGGGTAGCTCCGTTGTTTTGGTAGAGTCGAATAGGAAGGCTGCGCTTGAGCTTGCGCGGAATGCGCGGGAGATGGAATTTAGCCGGGCTGAAGTCCGCACGCAGAGGGTAGAAGCGTTTATAGCTAAGGCTACTAGTGCCTTTGACCTCATTTTTGCGGATCCTCCGTACGATCTGCCGTTGCTCCGCGAAATCCCCCTTATGGTTGCCAATGCGAACCTCCTCGAAGCGGGAGGGCTGCTAATCGTGGAGCATCGGCAACGCTCTGCTATGGCGGTGCCTCCGGACGAGGAGAGGCAGTATGGCGATTCCGTTTTTAGTTTCTATACGTTTCCTTTGCGGAGCTTGTCAAAGTAGGCTCTTGGGAGGGGCGTGTTGGGTGCTGCCCATTCGTTCAGGCTATTCGTTTTCACTCTCGTCCGTGAATTTCTCCACGAATTGGGTTTCCGGAGTGATGTCGCTGTTTGGAAATGCAAAAACGCGTTGCGGCATGCTCTCCAGAGGGATGCGCTGGGGCTTACATACTTTTGTAGGACAGCATCCAGGGATCTTTATGGTTGTAGAGAGGATGCGTAGAGGACGAATTTCCATTCGGTTCGCGCTGGTTTTACGGGTGTGGCTGGGAACGTTTGCCCGGCGAAGCCTCCGCTACGTGGGAGGAAAGTTGAAAATGCGGGTGGCGGATACTTAGAGCTTTTTTACACGTGCCACAAGATATGCATCAACATTATTCTTTGAGGGTATTTAGAGACTACTGTAACTTTATTGTCTATTTTACGTTCCTGATGAAGTAAGTATTAGCAGAAAGAAAAGTACGATGACGAAAGAAAAGTTTTTTGGGGCTATGGGGTGGGCAGGTATGATCACCGCAATTCTTATGTACGTTTTTTATATTGTGCAGATAAAGAACAATTTGGCAGGGCAGAAGGGGGACTTCCTCCAGCCTCTGATGGCGGGCATAAACTGCGTGCTCTGGGTTGCGTACGGATTTTTTAAGAAGGGACGTGACTGGCCCATTGTTATTGCCAATATCCCGGGCATTATATTTGGTTTCATAGCGTGCTACACCGCGCTGTAGACGTCGCGTTTACGGAAATGCGAATGTTGTAGCCCTTCTTTGGCTTGCAGTGTCAGAGGGAGAGTTTGCGCTGTTGGGGTTGAGGGCGGAGGTTGCGTGGGGATCAGTGGCGTTTATATGCGGGGACGACATGGGTAGGGCGAGGGTTTATTAGGGGCAATAGAGTAAAAAAGGGGGAGGTTCTCTTTTTGAGAGCCTCTCCCCATTTTTTCGCTTGGGTGCGCGCTTCTCGCTCCCGCCTTGAGGACGCAGCTTACCTTTTTACCACGTGGGCTGCTCTGCCCCCTACCCTGATAATGTATAGCCCGGCGGGGAGCGTACGCATGTCTATGTGGGTTTTCCCATTGGCAGGTGCGGTGAGTATTAGGTGCCCGTGACTGTTGTAGACGGAAGCGATGCCCTCCGCATCAATGCATACCATTCCTTCCGTGGGATTAGGGTAGACGTATAGAGGGCTGAGGGTCTCATCCTGGATGGAGGTGACGGCCGACTCTATTTTTACAAACTCAGCTGCGATAGTAAGATCTTTGGCAACTGCCCTGTCGGTCCGTGGGTTTTCTGTGCTGCCGTCGCTCCATCGCTGAAATGTATGACCTGCATCTGCAATCGCCGTTACCGGCGTACCGTCTTTTCCTAGCTCAACGGTTTGAATGGTTTCTCCGGAAAT
>JABCPG020000105.1 GCA_013333195.2 Bacteroidia bacterium | reverse complement strand
GTTGCTGCTGCGCCTCAGGGCTTGCCGGGGGTGCTGCCTGCGGCCTCCGTTTCTTTTTGCCTTTTTTCGTCTTGGGGCGGGGATTGTCGAAGCGTGTGATGCTGTCGGCTTCGATGATGTTTTCCACGCGTGAAGTCGTCGTAACCTTTTCGTTCCTTTGCGAACGCACCTTGTCTAAGGGTTGGGCCGCCTCGCCCCGCGCATTTTTTTCCATGACGTCGCGCACCTCATCGACCGTGAGCATGACCAGGTTCATAGTGCTTTTGGGAGTGGCGGAGAACCACATGAGCTGACGGAATATATCGCTCTTCACGTAGTAGAGGCTGGACTCCTCGAACCGTAGCGGCTCTTTTACTTTCGGCATTTTCCCGCGCGCCTCAACGTACGAATCGAGTTCGAAGTTAAGGCAGCACTTGAGTTTTCCGCATTGCCCCGTGCAGGCAAGCACCTGCAAATCCTGAACCTTCATTGTGGACGAAAGCACGGGCGGTGTGCTACGCATCCAGCGGGAGCAGCATAGCTCCTGGCCGCACGGCCCAATGCCCCCGAGCCGCGCCGGCTCCTGCCGCACGCCGAGCTGCTGCATTTGGATGCGCACGCTGAAACGGTCGGCCAGAAGCTTGACCAGCGTGCGGAAGTCGATGCGTTTCTCGGAGCTGTAGAACACGGTGAGTTTGTTTCCATCACCCTGATACTCAACGTCAAACACTTTCATCTCTAGGCCGAGTGCCTGCGCCTCGCCGCGCGTGGCCTCAAGAGCCTCATGCTCCTTCGCCACGTTGGCTATCCAGCGGTCAATATCGTTGCGTGTTGAGAGCCTGAAGATTTCCAGTTGCGGGCCCTCCCTGTCTTCGCGGCTCTTCACGTACTCGCGGTAGGCGGGCCACCCGGTAAGCGCCACCGCGCCCACATCGTGCCCAGGCGATGTGGATACCGTCACCAAATCCCCGGGCTGCAGCCGGAGCATCTGCGTATTGACGTAGTATTCAACCCGCTTGTTCTTAAACTGCACCGCCACCATTGGCTCTGCGCCCGTGGGTGTCTTCCAGCAGGGTTGTCCACCGCACCATACGCGGTAACGAAACTCCACGCTTCCCTCTATATAGAACTCCTCGCGGCCCTCGCGCTGTAGCACCGTGCCGCGGGATGTTTTTGCATATTCCATATCGCCTCCACAAAATCTACTCTCGCGCAAAGTTACGATTTTTATCGCTGCTCCTAGATGTCCGCCCCGGGTGTTTTTTCCTACCGCGTGTTGATGATCGCCCGAACTTGCCTTTTTTCTTGGCTTGCTATAGCGGGTGTGACGCTGAAGAATCGTTCCTTTTAAGATGACATTTAGCGAATACTTCCCATTCTATTGTGGATATCGAACAAAAAAGCTTCATTTTCGTTTAGGGTAGCAGATACAATTATAGGAGGACAAAATGGATACTTTATGCACTACGGGGCTTTGCCCCATCGGCTCCGCCAAGGTGGCGAATGGCCTACAGCTACTTCTCGCCGATTACCACATTTTCTACATGAATGTGCGTGGCTACCATTGGAACGTTAAGGGCAAACCTTTCTTTCAGCTGCATGAGAAGTTTGAAAGCTACTACGTGAGCATCGCGGAGAAAATTGATGAGATCGCGGAGCGGCTCGTGCAGCTCGACGCGGTGCCCGTCTCTTCCTTCAGCGCGTGCCTTAAGATGGCTAGATTAAAGGAGGAGAACGCGAACATCGCGAGCGAGGAGATGGTGCAGAACCTGCTCAAGGGTTTCAAGCATCTCATCGCTGCCCAGCGTGAGATTCTCAAGGAGGCTGACGCCATCGCTGATGTCGCCACGGCGAGTCTCCTTGAAGGGCACATCACCGAGCAGGAAAAGACGGTTTGGATGCTTTCCGCGTGGCTCTCGTAGCAGCGTGAATTGAGCGGTTCGCGTAGAACCCTGAAAGGCGGGGGAGGTGAATTTTTCACCCCCCCGCTTTTTTTATGGCTAGTGCAGGCTCACCTCCTTAGGAAGAGGGGTGTAGCCCAATCGACGCGCCTCCCCATCTGGCAACGTGGGTTGGTGCGGGTTTCACCGCGGGGGGCGTACCGTTAGGGTGCGTGGGGAGCACGAAAGGGAATGGGGGGTGTACCCTTGTCTTTGGTTGGTCGCTCGTCGAGGGCGATGCGCAGGGGCAGAGGGTAGCCAGATTGACGTACTGTTCACCCATCGGCTGGGGCGTGTCCCGGCGCGTTGTGTTCCGCTCCGTTTTCTAACAGTGCCTGGGGCAGCTGTAGGTGCTATATATCGAGGTTAGCGTACTTCGCGTGCTCCTCGATGAACTCTCGGCGCGGCGGTACATCCTCTCCCATCAGCATGGAGAAAATCCTGTCCGCCTCGGCCGCGCTGCTGACGGTTACCTGACGTAGTATGCGCGTTGCAGGGTTTATGGTGGTATCCCAGAGCTGCTCGGCGTTCATCTCGCCTAGACCCTTGTACCGTTGCACCGCCACCGTGTTCTCCTTCCCCCCCGCGCCGAACTCCGCTACGGCATCCATGCGCTCTTTCTCCGTCCAGCAGTAGCGTTGCTTTTTCCCGAGCTTCCCCAGGTAGAGCGGCGGCGTGGCGATGAATAGATGCCCATTCTGAATCACATCGTTCAGGTAGCGGTAGAAGAAGGTCATTATGAGCGTGGCGATGTGGCTACCGTCCACGTCGGCATCCGCCATGATGATCACCTTGCTGTAGCGAATCCCCGAAAGGTCGAGCGCCTTGCTATCCTCGGCGGTCCCTATCTTCACGCCGAGCGCCATGATGATATTACGAATCTCTGCGCTGTCAAAGATTTTATGCACCGATGCCTTTTCCACGTTCAGAATCTTTCCGCGGAGAGGGAGGATCGCTTGAAACTTTCCGTCGCGCCCCTGTTTGGCCGTGCCGCCTGCCGAATCCCCCTCCACGAGGAACAGCTCCGTGCGCGTGGGGTCCTTCTCCGCGCAGTCGGCGAGTTTCCCCGGGAGTCCTGCCCCTGAAAGCACCGTTTTCCGCTGCACGAGCTCGCGGGCCTTCCGTGCGGCTAGGCGCGCCTCGGCCGCCACTATCACCTTATCCACGATGGCCTTCGCGTCCTTGGGGTTCTCCTCCAAGTAGTTGGCCAAGGCCTCGCTCACGGCTTGGCTCACGGCGGAGGTCACCTCGGAATTCCCTAGCTTCGTCTTGGTTTGGCCCTCAAACTGCGGCTCTGCCACCTTCACCGAAATGATGGCCGTGAGCCCTTCGCGGAAATCTTCGCTGTTGATCTCTATCTTCATTTTCGCGAGCGCGCCGCTGGATTCCGCGTACGCCTTCAGCGTGCGGGTAAGACCCATTCTAAAGCCGGCCAGATGCGTGCCCCCCTCGATGGTATTGATGTTGTTGACGTACGAATGCTCGTTCGTGCTGTACGAGTCGTTGTACTGCATGGCTATCTCCACCGGCACACCGTTGCGCTCGGTATCGATGTATATCGGCCTATCAATAATCGAAGTGCGGTTCTCATCGAGGTATTTCACGAATTCCTTAAGCCCCTCCTCGCTGTAGAACACGGAGCGTTTGGGCTGTCCATCCGCGCCCGCCTCCTCCTTGCGGAGGTCGGTGAGCGAAATGTGAATCCCTTTATTTAGGAAGGCCAGCTCCCGAAGGCGTGTGGCCAATATGTCGAAGCTAAAACGTGTGGTTTGGGTAAAAATCTCCGCGTCCGGCATGAAGGTTATGATTGTGCCCGTGTCGCTCGCAGCCCCCTGCTCGGTCAGCTCGGTCACTGGTTTCCCCTTGGAGAATTCCTGGCGCCACACTTTCCCCTCGCGATGTACCTCAGCCGTGAGATGCACGGATAGGGCGTTTACGCACGATACGCCCACCCCGTGCAGTCCGCCCGACACCTTGTAGGTGCCCTTGTCGAATTTCCCCCCCGCGTGCAGCACCGTCATTACAACCTCCAGGGCGTTTTTGCCCTCCTTCTCGTGGTAGCCCACGGGGATGCCGCGGCCGTTATCGCGAACGGTGAGCGACTCATCAGCGTTTATCGTTACCTCCACCGTATCGCAGAATCCCGCCAGCGCCTCGTCTATGGAGTTATCGACCACCTCGTTCACGAGGTGGTGAAGGCCTTTCGGCCCCGTATCGCCTATGTACATTGCCGGCCGCTTGCGCACCGCTTCCAATCCCTCTAGCACCTGAATGCTATCCGCGGAGTATTCCTGCGTGCTCCGTTCCTTCTGCTCTTCGGTCATCTTTTTGCTGTCTACCTTCTCTCTTTCCGTGGCAAAGGTACGAAAAAAAGCGATTCCGCCCATCGGCACTCGCCGTGCGCACGGTGCGTTGCGGCTAGTTTAAGCTTCTGGTGCGGGCTGCGCTTTTCGTTCTGCGGCAGTTCAAACCCCATGCTCGCGGCGTAGCGATTCAACGATTGTTTGGATTAGTGTTTCTGTGGATTTATCGCCGTCGAGCCAGATCAGCTGCGTTCCCCGACGTTCCATGCCGCGCAGGTAGGTCATCTGGCGCTTGGCAAACTGGTGTATGGCCGTCTCCAGCCCGTTGCGCATCTCCTCCCATGTGAGTTTCCCCAGAAGATGCAGCGATACGTAGCGGTACTCGAGGCCATAGTATTGCAGCGTGTCGTGCTGCACGCCGCGCGCCACGAGCCCGCGCACCTCCTCCACGAGCCCCTGCGCGAGCCTTGCGTCGAGGCGGGCCGATATGCGCGCCCGGCGGGCTTCTCGCGTCGGGGCTATGGCGAATGTTGGACCTATGGGTATGAGAGGGTAGCTCGCGGCGGCAGCGCCGCTCCTACGCGTCGCGGTGGCTATTTCAATGGCGCGTACCAAGCGTTTGCGCGACTCGGTGTCCGTGGTGTTATGCAGCGTTTGCAGCGAGGCTAGCCGGGCGGTTAGCTCTTCCATGGTGCATGGCGCCAGCTCTTCCCGCAGCGCGGCATCTTCCGGCACCGCGGGCAGGTGGTACCCCCGTATCACGGCCTCTGCGTAGAGCCCCGTGCCCCCGCATAGGATGGGCCTGTAGCCTTTCGCCGCCGCGTCCGCGTGGGCCTTGTAGAAGGCTTCGAGGTAGGTGTAGAGTGACCAGCGTTCCCCGGCGTCGGCCACGTCGATTAGGTAGTGCGCTATCGCGCCATGCTCCGGGTGCGCGTATTCTTCCAGGTCCTTGCCCGTCCCGATGTCCATGCCACGGTACAGCTGGCGGGAGTCCGCGCTGAGGATGGCGCCCCCAATGGCGCGCGCTACGCCAACCGCCACGGCGGTCTTCCCGCAGGCCGTGGGCCCAAGTATCGATACGAGCGGGGACGTACGCATGGTTCCTGCCTTATAATTCCGGCCAATGCCCCGCCTAGCGGGCAATGCCGTCGCGCACCTGCGCAATGATGGTGGCAAGGTTCGTGGTGAGCATCTTCACGCTTACCGCGAGGAGGATAATCCCACAGAATTTCCGCATGGCGAAAATTCCCCCTGTGCCGAGTAGCTTCTGCACCTTGCGCACGTTAATCAGTACTAGGTAGACCACTAGCATGTTGAGCGCCACTGCGGTGAGGATCTCTAGATCGCTGTACATGGCCTTGAGCGAAAGCAGTGTGGTGATCGCCCCAGGACCCGCTATCAATGCGAAAACCAGCGGGACAAACGTTACCGAACCCGTGGGGGCATCATCTTTAAATATTCGTATATCGAAAATCATTTCTACCGCAAGCGCCAGGATGACCAGCGCGCCCGCCACCGCGAACGATGGGAGATCTACCCCTAAAAATTTCAGTATCGCCCTGCCTAAAAAGAAAAAAAGTATAAAAAAGGCCAGCGAGGCTATTCCCGCCACCCCGGCACGGTAGTTCTGCCCGCGGTCGAGCATCGCAATGATTAGTGGCACTGAACCCGTGATGTCGATTACGACAAACAGTATCATGAAGATACTCAGCGTATTTACTATGAAATCCATTCCTTTTCTTTACTTTATTAGTTTCCTTGTTGCGTTTGATGGTCGTGCGCGGCTGCCCTGCCGGGCTGGGTGGAGTGAGGGGTAGGCCGCGAAAGCGGTTAGCTGGCTTCTAGGGCGCGTAGGTACTCGATGACCCATTCCAGCGCCACAGCTATTGACTCCTCGCTGGGGCAGAAGGTGGCGGTGTGTAGGTGTCCGCTGGTTGTCCCCACGCCGAGCCGCACGTAGAGCGATGGTAAGGTCTGCGCGAAGTAGGCGAAGTCGTCGGTAGTCATGCGGAGCCCTACCGTCTCGAAGCGCGCGGGGCGCCGCATTCTGC
>JABCPG020000104.1 GCA_013333195.2 Bacteroidia bacterium | reverse complement strand
TGCGCCCGCTGTCAGTGGAGGAGGGGGCGCAGCTGTGGCGGGAGGCTTCGCTTGATGAGCTTATCGCGGTGGCCCACGCCTTGCGGCAGCACCATGTGCCGGGGCGGGAGGTGACCTGGCAGATTGACAGGAATATTAATATTACCAATATCTGCGGGTCTGGCTGCCTCTTCTGCAATTTTCACGCGGGGGCATCGCCCTCGGCCGTGCCGTACATTACCACGCGGGAGGAGTATGTTCAAAAGATTGATGCGATGCTGGCCCTAGGGGGTGATCAGGTTCTTTTGCAGGGGGGGCTTCACCCTAAGTTGGGCCTGGCTTTCTACGTGGATCTGTTCCGTTGGCTCAAGGAGCGTTTCCCTAGCGTGAAGCTGCACGCGCTGGGCCCGCCTGAGGTTCTGCACATCGCGCGGCTCGAGGGGCTAACGGTTGAAGAGACGCTGCGCGCGCTCGTTGGGGCGGGGCTCGATAGCTTGCCTGGGGCGGGGGCGGAGGTGCTTTCGGCGCGTCCGCGGGCCGTGGTGGCCCCTCGTAAGGCCTCCGCCGATGAGTGGATTGAAGTAATGCGGGTGGCGCACCGTTTGGGGTTGCTCACCTCGGCCACGATGATGTACGGGCATGTGGAAACCGTGGAGGAGCGTATGGAACATCTGGTGCGTATACGCACGCTCCAGGGTGAGCGTCCCGCGGGGAGCAAGGGTTTCCTAGCGTTTATCGCTTGGCCCTTTCAGGGAAAAGGCACGCGTCTCGCGAAGCGTTTCGGCTGGGTGCCTACCAGCGCGGCTGAGCATGTGCGTATGGTGGCCATGGCTAGAATTATGCTCACCAACGTACCACACATTCAGGCCTCGTGGCTAACCGTGGGGGTGGATGTGGCGTTGCTGACGCTCTTCGCGGGGGCTGATGACATGGGTTCCATAATGATTGAGGAGAATGTGGTGGCCTCGGCCGGTGTGCGTAATCGTCTTGATGCTGCTGGTATGCAGAATGCTATACGCTCCGTGGGCCTGGTGCCGCGGCTCCGCGATCAGGGGTATCGTATGAGGTAGGAAGATTTCGGCCGTATGGCACAATGCGTGTAGCGATGCAAAGAGAAAATGAAGGGGGGTGTTGAGCATGGCGGAGCATGTCTATACGAAAGAAGAGCTGGATAATCATTCCAATCAGCTTAATCCTAATAATCCTGAATACTGGCACTGCAGGGGGCTGGAGCGTCCGGAGAAGGAAGGGAACTGAAAGTTGGGAGAACCGCATGGTGCAGGCGATTGATGATTCATTGCTGCGGCGCGGGGATTACCGCGCCGCTGCGCTTCTTGTCACTGGTGGCAGTGGGACAGCGTTTGGGGTGCCTTCGCTAGCGCATCTCGCTTCCTGCCCCTACTCGGAGGCTTGGTGCGAGTTGCTTCGCGGGGGTTCTTTTGGGCGGGGGAAAAGCTCTTTACCGGAAAGCTCAAGAGTAAATTCGCCAGAAGGAGGTTGGGCACGATGGCGACGGAGAGTCATGGGGGCGGTGAGATTCCTCTAAGGGCTGGTAGGGCGCGAGGGAATCCGTCGAGGCGTGCCGCTGCGTCGGTGGCGTTGGGCGAGGCGCTAGAAGGAGAACGCAGAGGCAATCTGGTCGGCGGCTTGGTCGAGGCCAGATTGTAGCTTCTTTTTCAACATGAACCGTAGCACTAGAGGGATGTCCGCGTGTAGCGTGAGCCGGATGCGGGTGTCTTGGCTGCTGACCTCCACGAGTTGCAACCAGACGGTGAACGCAATGGGCTTACCGTTTGTCGAGGTGTATTTTAGCGTTTTAAAGGGTTCCCGCGCATCAACCTTCACCCCGATTGGCCCAATGCCCTTCACCGCGATTTGGCATTCGTCGCGGGAGGCCTCGACGTGGTCGATCTTCTCGTGGTGCAGGATGCTCGAAAGGCCTTCGAGGCTTTCAAAGCGGTTGTATATCAGCTGCGCGGGGCATTTGGCCCGGGTGATTTTGCTAGTGAATTTCTCCATCGGTGTGGTATTCCCTTATCTGCGCCATTTCTCTGGGGCTTGTCGCCACTCCTCCAGCGTGGCCAATTGGTCCTGCGCGATGCGTCCGCGGTCCGATAGCAACCTGATGAGGGAAGGGTAGTCGGCTAGGGTGCAGAGCTTCACGTTGTGGTTTTTGAAGTTGGTCTGCGCCACCGGGAATGCGTAGGTGAAGATGGCCACCATGCCGATGACCTCTGCGCCGGCGTTGCGGATGGCCGCGGCGGCGGCTAGGCTGCTGCCGCCGGTGGAGATGAGATCTTCCACGATGAGCACCTTGCTGCCCTCCTGGATTACCCCTTCGATTTGATTTCCCATGCCGTGGTCCTTGGGCTTGGGGCGAACGTAGGCGAAAGGCTTTTCCAAGGCATCCGCCACAAGAGCCCCCATGGCGATGGCCCCGGTGGCTACGCCCGCTATGGCATCGGGCGCGGGAAAGTGCTCCTTGGCGAGAGCGACAAGCCCATTTCGAATTTTTTTTCTAGCTTCGTGCTGAGAAAGTATTAATCTGTTATCGCAGTAGATGGGGGAGTTCCAGCCGGAAGACCAGACGAAAGGGGTGTTTTCGTAAAAGTGGATAGCGTTGATATTGAGCAGTATGTCTAAAGTATCAGATTGAGTCATGGTTCAGCAAGAAATTTTTTATGGAGACAGAAAATTTGTTTTTGCGAGCGATAGCCCTTTCGTTGTTATGGGGCCGAACGTGCTGGCCATTGGCGCTTTGGCAACCCCTTCGCTTGCAAAGGTATGGGAAATTTTTGTATCCAATGCGCAGATTAAGGGGTTGTACGTTTGCGGGGGGAGCGAAACACCGATGCAGGGGATCTTTCTAGATGGTTATACGCGCGTGAATGCCGCGGGGGGGGTGGTGGAGTCGGCGGGAGGAAAGCTGCTGATGATATATCGACGCGGCGTTTGGGATTTGCCGAAAGGGAAACAGGAAGCGGGTGAAAGCGATGAGAGCACCGCGCTGCGCGAGGTGCGGGAGGAGACGGGGGTAGAGACGCTTGCCATAACCACGAAGCTGTGCGATACGTACCACGTGTACATGCAGGGGGAGGAGTCCTTCCTTAAGCGCACGGCGTGGTACGCCATGTCGGCTGGTGGCGAACAGGCGCTGAAACCGCAGGCGGAAGAGGAGATTGACAGCGCGGTGTGGCTGACTAAGGATGAGGCGTGGGAAAAGAGCCAGACGACGTTTCCCTTGATCCTTCGTGTGCTGGAGGCGTACCGCGAGAATAGAGGTTAGCCTTCTGATTTTTTTGGAGAGATTTTTGATGGAAAAGCGGAAGCGTAAATTTCCCCATACCTATGTCATCATCTTTTCGCTTATAGCGATAAGCGCGGTGCTCACCTGGCTTGTGCCGGGGGGCACTTTTGAGCGGGAGACGGTGGTGGTGAATGGGTTTGCGCGTAGCGTGGTGGTGGCGGAGTCCTACCATGCAGTGCCGCGGGCCGGGCAGTCGTGGCAGGTGTTCACCTCTCTCTTCGAGGGTATGCTTCGGACATCGGATATAATTTTTTACATTCTCACAATCGGTGGCGCCTTCTGGATGCTCAATGAGAGCCGGGCTCTCGATGTGGCCATCGCGCTGTTTTTGCGGCTTTCCAAGAGGGTGGAGGGGGTTAGGGCGATACGGTGGCTCGGGGTTGACAATATTATAGTAACCCTCATTATGCTCTGTTTCAGCTTCTTCGGGGCTGTCATAGGCATGAGCGAGGAGACGATAGCTTTCGTTGTGATCTTTGTGCCGATGGCCGTGCGCATGGGGTACGATTCCATTGTAGGAATTAGCATGTGCTTTTTGGCGGCGGGGCTTGGTTTCGCGGGGGCTCTGCTGAATCCCTTCACGATTGGAATAGCGCAGGGGCTGGCCGGCGTTCAGCTCTTTTCCGGTTTGGAGTACCGGTTGTTGGTATGGGCAGTGATAAACGCCATTGGGATAGGCTACGTGCTGCGCTACATGTCGCGTTTACGCCGGGAGCCGCGCTGCTCCCCGGTGTACGAGGAGGATGCGGCGTGGCGTGTGAGGGTTGAGGAGGTGGACCGCGTGGAGGTGAAGAGAGCGGGGCGTGGGGCTTGGCTGGCCTACCTGTCCGTTTTAGCATCACTCGTCCTCTCGGCGGTGGTGTACCCCAGCACCACGATGCAGGTGGGACAGGGAGAGTTCCCCCTACCGGCATTGCCCATACTAGCGTTTGCCTGGGCAGTTTTTGGGCTGCTCGCGCTGCGGCACTCGGTGCAGCTGCTGAATGTGACCCTCCTGCTTTTCACAATTGTGCAGCTAGTGGTGGGGGTGATGGGGTATGGTTGGTACATAAAGGAGATTGCCTCGCTCTTCCTGGCGATGGGGCTGCTGTCGGCGGTGGCGTATGGAAAGCGTCCCAATGATATTGTCAAGCTGTTCCTTTCGGGCGCATCAGACATCCTCTCCGCGGCGTTGGTGGTGGGTTTTGCCTCAGGGATAGTGGTTGTGCTTGAGCGTGGACAGGTGATTGACACCCTGCTGTATGGCGCCGCGGGTGCCATGGAGGGGTTGGGGCCGATTGCGTCGGTGGCGTTGATGTACATTTTCTACACGCTTCTCAATACTATCATCGCGTCGGGGTCCGCGAAGGCGGCGTTAACGGTGCCGATAATGAGCCAATTCAGCGATTTGGTAGGGGTGTCGCGGCAGACGATGGTGACGGCGTATCAGCTTGGGGGTGGCTTTACCAATCTAGCGACCCCCACGTCGGGCGTTATGGTCGGCGTGCTATCGATGGCGAAAGTTCCGTACGTGAAGTGGTTGCGTTGGTTCTGGCCGCTGCTCGCGATTCTGGTTGTTGTAGGTTTCCTGCTGCTGGTTCCCACGGTGCTTTTCCCGTTGCATGGGTTTTAGGTTGCGCATTAAAAAGGGTAGGAGGTTGTGGAATCGGAGGAACGAGATAAGCGTGGGGCGCGTCTCCGTAAGCCGGAATGGCTGCGGGTGAATCTTGGGGGCGGGGAGCGTTACGGCGAGGTGTCGAAGCTTCTTGAGAGCCAGGGGTTGCACACCATATGCAGCAGCGGGCGGTGCCCGAACCAGGGGGAGTGCTGGCGCGAAGGCACAGCAACCTTTATGCTCCTAGGAGATGTGTGCACGCGGCGCTGCCGATTCTGCGCGACTGCCTCGGGTGTGCCGTTGCCGCCGAGCGTTGAGGAAGCGGCGCGCGTTGCGGATTCAGCGCGGGCGATGCGTTTGCGCCATGTGGTGGTGACGTCGGTTGATAGGGATGACCTTGCGGATGGAGGCGCCGCGCAGTGGTGTTCGGTGGTGCGGGCATTGCGCCGCGAGTGCCCCGCAGCCACTATCGAGGCGTTGCTTCCCGATTTCATGGGGAAACCCTTTGCGCTTGAGCGCGTGCTGAGCGAGCGGCCCGATATCGCCGCGCATAATATTGAAACTGTGGAGCGGC
>JABCPG020000103.1 GCA_013333195.2 Bacteroidia bacterium | reverse complement strand
TATCTCAATGTCAATGGCGTACGCCACGCTCTGCGGCATCACGCAGGCAGAGCTGCAGGCCAACCTCGGGGAGGGGGTGCGCCGGCTGGCGGAAGGGAACGGGCAGACCGCCGCCGAGGCCTACGGGAAGCTCAAGGCGATGTACGACGGCTACCGGTTCTCGCCCCGGGCGGAGGAGGGCGTGTACAACCCGTTCAGCCTGCTCCTGGCGCTCGACAGGCGGGAGTACGGCAAGTTCTGGTTCAGCACGGGCACACCGACCTACCCGGTGCAGGCGATGCAGCGGTCCGGCTTTTGGGTGGACGACTTGACGGGGGTGGAGGTGTCGACGGACGAGCTGGACAGCATCAATACCCCGTACCAAAACCCGCGGGCGCTCTTCTACCAGGCCGGCTACCTCACGCTGGGGGAGCGTAGCCCCGGGAGTGGCAAATTCAAGCTGCGCTTCCCGAACGAGGAGGTGGAGGCAGGGTTTAAGCTTTTCTTGCGGGAGTGCTACATCCCGGGCGTTTTTGGCAATGCCACCTACAGCGTGGAGGCGTTCCGCAGCTGCCTGGCGGCGGGCGACGCGGAGCGGTTCATGGAGCTGCTGGCGGGCATGTTCCGCACCGGGAGCTACGCGGTGATCGGGGAGCTGGAGCGGTACTACCAGGTGGCTCTGCGGGTGTTCTTCGAGATGCTGGGGGCGCGGGTGGAGGTGGAGCATTGCACGGCGAACGGTCGGATCGACCTGCTGGCGTGGGTGCCGCAGTACGTTTTTCTGTTCGAGCTGAAGATGGGGGAGGGCGCGACGGCGGCGGCGCGGCAGATCGTGGCGAAGGGGTACGCGCAGGAGATTGATGCGCGAGGGCGCAGGGTGGTCGCCATCGGGGTGAGCTTCTCGCGGGAGGGGAGGGGGATCAGCGGGTGGAAAATCGTGGAGAGCTAGCGGCCGTATCTGGGTTCTAAGCCGGGGCGTGGCAACCGTACGGATTGCGCTTCATTGTAGCTTTGTCCGCAGGATGGCCTTGCAATAGTCAGGGGTTGTGGGTCATCGGTCTTTGCCTAAGGGCGGGCCAGTCTCAGAGACTGGCTCTGGCGGCTTTTACCGCCCATGGCGTTGCTATAAACTTTTTTACCTTCGCGCCATGTCAACGCGGAGAGACGGGGGCCCATGCCGACGCTAGAGTGGGTGGGCAAGGCGCAGGTGGTGCACCACGACGCGGAGGTGCCGGTGCGCGCGGTGGAACCCGTGTGGGGATTCGACGCGGCGCGGCCGTGGGAACGCGCCGTGACCGGGAGCGGGAACCGGATCATCCACGGCGACAACCTGGAGGCGCTCAAGGCGCTGCTCCCGGGGCTGGAGGGGCGCGTGGGATGCATCTACATCGACCCACCGTACAACACGGGCGAGGAGGGGTGGGCGTACAACGATAACGTGAGCTCGCCGCGGCTGGCGCGGTGGCTGGGCGAGGTGGTGGGGCGGGCGGGCAAGGACCTCTCGCGCGACGACAAGTGGCTGTGCATGATGTACCCGCGGCTGCGGCTGCTGCGGCGGCTGCTGGCACCCGACGGGGCGATCTTCATCTCCATCGACGACAACGAGCTGGCCAATCTCAAGCTGGTGTGCGACGAGATCTTCGGGGCGCGGCATTTCGTGGCGCAGATCCCGTGGCGCAAGCGCACCGCGAAGTCGGACGTGCCGTTCGGCGTGTCGCAGGACTACGAGTGGATCCTCTGCTACGCGGGGTCCGACGCGTTCCGCGCGGCGGTGGCGAAGGACACCCGCCGCTACTACGAAACGCCCGATTTCCCCGGGCGGCCGTGGCGCTTCCATGATATGACAAAGCAAACTACTGCTGAGGAACGCCCAAATAGTTATTTCGACATTATAAACCCTCGTAGCGGAGAGCGGTACGCTGCTAATCCAAATAGGACTTGGGCCGTTTCAAGGGATACGATAGGTAACTATATAGAGCAGGACCGATTGATTTTTCCTGGGGATTATGAATTCCTCAAAATTCAGCGTCCTGTGCTTCGCTACTGGAAGGTGGACGATGATGCCAAGGGAGGGCTCTTCTCGGGGAGCGTGGCGCTGAGCACGCACCTGCCGAAGGAGGTGGGGATGACCCAGACGGGCACGCAGGAGCTGATGGGCCTTTTCGGCGGGAAGGCGTTCAGCTTCCCGAAGCCCTCGGGCCTGGTGCAGCACCTCATAGGGGCGGCCACCTACGCGAAGCGGGATGCCATCGTGCTGGACAGCTTCGCGGGGAGCGGCACGACGGCGCAGGCGGTGCTGCAGCAGAACGCGGCGGACGGTGGGCGCCGCCGCTTCGTGCTCATCGAGATGGAGGGCTACGCGGAGCTGCTGACGGCGGCGCGGGCGCAGCGGGTGATGGCGGGGCACGGCGCGGTGGATGGGCTGGGCGGCGCGTTCGACTTCTGCCGGCTGGGGGAACCGCTGGTGGAGGCGGACGGGGGGCTGAACGTGCGGGCGGGCGAGGCGGCGCTGCGGGCGTACGTCTACTGGCGCGAGACGGGGCGGGCGTTGGCGCGGCCGCGGGAGGCGGCGCGGCGCTACTTCCTCGACGCGTGGCAGGGGGTGGGCTACTACTTCTACCACGAGCCGAACGGCATGACGGAGCTCTCCGCCGCGGCGCTGGAGGGGGTGCTCGGCCGCGAGCGGGAGGCGCGGTGCGTGGTGTACGCCGACGTGTGCACGGCGAGCGCCGGGGTGCTGGCGGCGGCCGGGGTAACCTTCAAGAAGATTCCGCGGGGGCTGGAGAGAGGGTAGCGGGGAATGGGAGAGGGGGATGGATGCGAGGTAGAGTTAAAAAGGATGTAGCAAATGGAGCTTAAGAGATACCAGCAAGAGGTGCTGCAAGACTTGGAGGATTACATTGCGGCCGTGGAGGCTGCCGATGGGGATTTGCCTAAGGCCTACGAAGCGTATTGGGACGCGCGCGGGGTGCAGGTGGGGCATGGGAGCGGGATGCCAACCTATAGTGACCGAGCCACGCCGGGCGTGCCGCGGGTGACGCTAAAGGTACCCACGGCGGGAGGAAAGACGCTAATAGCTTGCTGCGCATTGGGACCGCTGGTGGAGGCTGCCCGGCGAGCGGGCGGCGAGCGGGTGGTGGCGTGGTTTGTACCGTCGGATGCCATTTTGCAGCAGACGTACGAGCGGCTCAGCGACCCGCGTCACCCGTACCGCGTAATGCTGGAGCGTGCCGCGGGGCACCGCGTGCGCGTGGTGAATAAAGAGGATGCACTCTTTGGGGAGGGTATCACTCCGCCCGAAGTGGAGGGGCAACTGACGGTGTTTGTGCTGAGCGTACAGTCGTTCGCCGCGAATAGCAAAGAGGGGCGAAGGGTGTACCGCGAAAATGGAAATTTACTCAGCTGGGTGAAGTACTACACGGAAGAAACGTCGCGGGTGGAGGAGTCGGATGAAACGGGTTTAATACAGGTGCTGGCGCACTTGCGCCCCGTGGTGGTGATTGATGAGAGCCATAATTTTCATGCCGAACTGCGCGAGGAGGTGATGCGGCAGCTGCATCCGCGTTTTATACTGAACCTCACGGCGACGCCCCGGCAGGAGAGCAACATCATAAGCAGCGTGGATGCGCTGCAGCTCAAAGAGGCGGAGATGGTGAAACTGCCGGTGGTGGTGTACAACTTTTTGCAGGAGGATGAGGTGGTGCAGGCGGCGGTGGTGTACCAGCGGAACCTGGAGCGACGTGCCGAGGAGGCAGAGCGTGAGCGGGGCGCGGAGTACGTGCGGCCAATAGTGCTGTTGCAGGCGCAGCCGCGACGAGGCGAGGAGACAATAACGTACGATAAAATCAAGGAGCAGCTCTTGGGCTACGGCGTGGGGCGAGATGAGGTGCGGGTGAAGACGGCAGATCTGGATGAGCTGCAGGGGGTTGACCTGCTGTCGAATGGGTGTGAGGTGCGCTTTGTCATCACGGTTAACGCGCTGCGGGAGGGGTGGGATTGTCCCTTTGCGTACGTGCTGGCCACGGTGGCGAATCGCTCTTCACGGGTTGAGGTGGAACAGATTTTGGGGCGTGTGCTGCGGCAACCCTACGCGAGGCGTCACCCTGATGAGCTGCTAAACATGTCGTACGTGTTCAGTAGCTCCGTAGATTTTAGCGCCACGCTTGACAGCGTCGTTGCGGGTCTTGAGGGGGCTGGCTTTACGGATCGGGATTACTGCGTGGGGGAGGATATCACGCGAGTTGCGAAGTCGCAGCAGCTGCCTGTAGATTTAGAAAAGGATCCGCAGGGGTATGCGCACGAGGAGAGAGGGAGAGCTGATGGCGTGCCGGTTGATAGCCTTAGAGTATATCCAACAGTAGAAGAGTGCGAAGGTCCAGTGTCTGCTGTGGAAGAACCAGGGGCAGAGATGGTTTTAAAGATAGAGCAGGCGGCGATTCGGGAGCAGCAACAGTACGGAGAGCAGATGGTAAAGGCGGAGCAGGGGGGACCTTTGGCCACACTCCGCGTGCCGGTGGAGGTGAAGAGAGAAATGCGTGAGTACGCCGTGGTGGAACGTTTCTGGGAACGCATGAAGGCAGAGAGGTTGCCGCAGCTAGCGTATAGCTATAAAGCCCAATACTTTAACGAGTTGCGAGATCAGATCGATCTCCTCAGCCCGGAGTGCCTATCAACGGGGCTTGACCTCTCCACCGCGGATCTGCATGTAAATTTTGCGCAGCGAGAGACAAATGCGCGGAGCGTAGATTTGGAGCGTATCGGTGAGGGACGGTCGCGCGTGGTAAATCGGCAGGTGAATAGCGGGGTGCTACAGCGCATGCGAGAATATTTTTACCATTTTTCGGGGGAGGCACGCCTACGGGAAATGAAGAAGAGCGTGGTGTCCGAGCTGGACTTTTCGTGCATTGACGATCGGCAGCTGAATGAATACGTTGCGCGGGTGTTGAACTCATTGAGTGAAGATGCGCGTGAAATGCTGCTTGATGACTGGATCGGGACGAAGCGGGCGTTTCGTGAGAAGGTGTTGCAGCTGCTCGAGGCGCATAGACAGCAGCAATTCGAGGCGTGGGAGACGACGGGGCGTATCTTTAGCGTGGAGAATTACGCATTGCCGCCGGCCATCATGCCCCGCCAGCCCATAGCGGGGCTGCAGAAAGCACTCTACGAGATGGAGGGTGACATGAACGCGCTGGAGCGCAGCGTGATAGAGCGGGTGGCGGAGCTTGGCAGCGTGGAGTGCTGGCACCGCAACGGGGAGCGGGGCAAAGGGTTCGCGATAAATGGATTTATCAACCACTACCCCGATTTTTTGCTGTGGCTCACGAGTGGGGATGTGGTGGTGCTGGAGACTAAGGGGGACGATAGAGACAACGCGGACTCACGTAGAAAGATTTACTTGGGAAAGAAGTGGGCTGAGGTATCATCTCGGCAGGCTAAACGTCGCTACCACTACATGATGGTTTTCGATACAGCTCGCCTTGCGGGGGCGGGCCCGGGGGCGGCGGCCGTGGCGCGGCGGGGGGAGACGGGCCGCGGCGGGCGGTAAAAGGTACGACGTTTTTCGAGGGTAGGGAGGTATGGATTTTCGAGACCGTGGTGCATTTTAGAAGAATTATTTTTTTACTCGAAGAAAATTCACGAACTTTGAAGCGTGTAAGCTTGGGGAGTGCGTGGGAGTAAAGTAACAATAAAAGGGTTGTCTAATGGCAAAGCATAATTTTAATGCAGGACCGTGCGTTCTGCCGAAGGAAGCGATTGAGTCGTTAATAGCTGCGGCTCGCGATTTTGATGGGACGGGGATTGGGCTTTTCGAGATTTCACACCGTACAAAGGGGTGGGAACGCGTGATGAAAGAGACCGTGGAGCTGTGGCGCGAGCTGCTAAACATCCCGGAAGATTACGCGGTGCTGTTCCTTGGGGGCGGTGCGTCGACCCATTTCTACCAGGTGCCGGCGAACTTTTTGAAAACCAAGGCGGCCTATTTGCAGACGGGCGTTTGGGCTAAGAAGGCGGCGAAAGAGGCGAAGCTTTTCGGAGAGACCGTGATTGTGGCCTCATCGGAGGATAAGAACTATACGTACGTTCCAAAGGGGTATACGATTCCGACGGATGCGGACTACTTCCACATCACCACGAACAATACGATTTACGGCACGGAGATCCATGAGGACATCACGAGCCCGGTACCGTTGATTGCGGATATGTCGTCGGATATCATGAGCCGCCCGGTAGACGTGAAGAAGTACGCGGTGATATATGGTGGGGCGCAGAAGAATGTGGGTCCTGCCGGCGTGACGTTTGCGATAATCCGCAAGGATATGTTTGGCCGTTCGGGCCGTACGTTGCCTGCAATGGAGAACTACGCGACGCATTGGAGCGATGAGGAGAAGAACCGTTCGATGTACAATACCCCGCCGGTGTCGGCCATTTTCCTGATGCATGAGACGCTCAAGTGGGTAAAGGAGAATGGCGGTGTGGCGGCAATGTTGAAACGAAACCAGAAGAAGGCCGCGACGCTCTACGCTGAGATTGAGCGCAATAAGATGTTCGTGGGCACGGCGGAGAAGGAGGATCGTTCGATAATGAATGTGTGCTTCGTGATGGCCAAGGGCTATGAGGACAAGCAGGATGCGTTTTTAGATTACGCCACCAAGCAGGGTATGGTAGGCCTCAAGGGCCATCGTTCCGTGGGAGGTTTCCGTGCGTCGATTTACAATGCCTGCTCGCAAGAGGATGTCGAGGCGTTGGTGGCGTGCATGCGTAGCTTCGAAAAGGAGAATGCCTAGGGTGCGAAAGAGCGTACTTTGAGGTAAAGAGCGTTTGAGGAATGACTTCGGACGCGGGCAAGGCAGGGCGGATCGAACGTTCCCGTCGAGCCTGCGTCCGATTTCGTTAGGGGTTAAACATTGCATTTAAATCGAGATTTCTAAAGTAGAGGAGTGACGAGATGACGAAGGTATTGGTGGCAACGGAAAAGCCGTTTGCGAAGATTGCGGTGGATGGCATACGCTCCATCGTTGAGAAGGCAGGATTTGAACTGGCCTTGCTAGAGAATTACAAGGAGAAATCGGATCTGCTCAAAGCGGTGGCAGATGCTGATGCCCTCATTGTGCGTAGCGACGAAGTGACGGCAGAGGTAGTGGAGGCGGCCAAGCAGTTGAAGATCGTGGTGCGTGCCGGGGCGGGGTACGATAATATCGACTTGGGCGCTTGCACTAAGCATGGGGTGGTGGCGATGAACACCCCTGGGCAGAATTCGAATGCCGTGGCAGAGCTCGCGGTGGGTATGATGATATACATTGTGCGGAATAAATTTAACGGGAAATCGGGCAGCGAACTTCGGGGGAAGACGCTTGGTATCCATGCGTACGGGCATATCGGAAAGATTCTGGGGCGTTTGGGAAAAGCGTTTGGGATGGATGTCTACGGATATACCCGCTCAGAGGCTAATCGCACGGCGATGGCTGAGGATGGGGTGAAGCTGGTAAGCTCGGTGGAGGAGCTATATTCTAAGTGCCAATTCGTATCTACGCATATCCCGGCGAATGATGCGACCAAGAAGTCGTTGAACTACGCGTTGCTGTCGAAAATGCCTAAGGGTGCCGTATTGGTGAATACCGCGCGCAAAGAGATAATTGATGAGGATGGCCTGCTTAAGCTGATGGCTGAGCGGGAGGACATGCGCTACGTATCGGATATACAGCCGGATAAGCTCGATGAATTCAATAAGTTTGGCGATCGTGTGTTCTTTACGCCAAAGAAGATGGGTGCGCAGACTGCAGAAGCGAATATCAACGCGGGGCTGGCTGCGGCGGAGCAGATTGTGAAGTTTATCAAGAACGGAGATCGAACTTTCCAGGTAAATAAGTAGCGTGAGAGGAGCTTACGTAAAGGCGGTGGGGAGAAAGAGAGGCTCGTAAGTTGGCGCGGCAGGGCTCTACGTTTGGAGCGTGCGGCGTAAGCGCACAGGAGTGTATTTAATGAACAGGAGGAACTATGGTAAAGGTAAAACCCTTTAAGGGCATTCGGCCGCCGCGCGAGTTGGCAAAGGAGGTGGCGGCGCGACCGTATGATGTGTTGAATTCCGAGGAGGCTAAAGCGGAAGCCAACGAGAAATCATTGCTTCATATCACGCGTCCCGAGATTGATTTTACGCCTATGGTAGACGAGCATTCGCAAGAGGCGTACGATAAGGCGGTAGAGAATTTTAAGCTTTGGCAGCAACGCGGCTGGCTGAAACAGGATCCGCAGGAGCACTACTATGTGTATGCGCAGACTATGGATGGGCGTACGCAGTATGGGCTGGTGGTGTGCTGCAATTTTGAGGATTATCTGAGCGGCAAGATAAAGAAACATGAGCTTACGCGCACTGAGAAGGAGCAGGATCGCATGATTCACGTTCGGAATCAGAACGCCAATATCGAACCGGTGTTTTTTGCCTACCCGGATAACGTTGAAATAGATACGATTGTGAAGAAGGTGGTGGCGGAGCCCCCGGAATACGATTTCGTGGCGGATGATGGATTCGGGCACCATTTCTGGATTATAAAAGATCCGGCGGTCAATGCCCGCATAACCGAGATTTTTGCGGGTATCCCCGCGCTCTACGTGGCTGATGGACATCATCGTACGGCTGCCGCAGCGTTGGTGGGTGCTGAAAAGAAGAAGAATAACCCGCACCATACGGGCAAGGAGGAGTACAACTACTTCCTGACGGTGCTTTTCCCGGCGAATCAGCTCTTGGTGATCGATTACAATCGTGTAGTCAAGGATCTAAACGGGCTTTCTGAAGCGGAATTTATAAAGGGCTTGGAGAAATCGTTTATTGTAGAGAAGGTTGGTAAGAAGGAGCATCGCCCAAACGCGTTGCATAACTTCGGTATGTACCTCGGAGGCGAGTGGTATTCTCTAACGGCCAAAAAGGATACGTACGACCCGAAGGATCCGATAGGGGTGCTCGATGTGTCAATCCTGTCGAAGTACGTGCTCGACGAGCTGCTAGGCATTAAAGATCTGCGGACCGACAAGCGGATAGACTTCGTGGGCGGCATACGAGGGCTTGGAGAGCTTTCGCGCCGTGTGGATAGCGGTGAGATGAAGGTTGCCTTCGCGCTTTACCCCGTTTCGATGCAGCAGATAATGACGATTGCGGATACGGGGAATATCATGCCCCCAAAGACTACGTGGTTCGAACCCAAGCTGCGGAGCGGTTTGGTAATCCATTCTTTAGCCGATTAAGGCTGGATTTGGGCAATGAATTTAGTGAGACGTGCTGTTTTAGGTACGTCTCACTTGTTTTATGGCTACATGCTATAATTCCACGTTTTTTCGGACGGGGGGAGTATAGATTGGCGCATATAAAAGGGTACGCCGCGAAGCTACTCGGCGTTTTTTTGGGGGGGGTTGATTGGATTCCTCCGTTCAGGACGTAGCTTTGGAAAAAACATGTTTTAAAAAATTTACCGATTTTTGGGTAAAAGAATGTGAATTTACCATTAAGGCGTATCTGGCGCAGTTTTTGTAGGGCTTTTGTGAGCGTCTCTTTTACGCATTGGTTGGTGAAGAAGATAAAGATTGTAAAGAATTGGGGGAGTAATGAAACTAGAGGTGTTGTTCAGGTGGCTGTTTGGCTCTCTGCTAGTGATACTGCTAGCAATTTTGTCGATGGGCGGGGTGTGCTATCGAAATCTGATGCGTTACGATAGGGCTGTAAGCGAGAAGGATTCAGCGTATGAGTTGGTGGAGTCGTTGTGGGACGCGATGGAATTCATGAGCAAGAATGCTCGGGAGTATGTGGCCAGCGGCAATAGAGAGGCAAAGGAGGCGTACGAGCGAGAAAAAAGGCTACGCATCGGTGAAGAGGCAAGGGAAGATGGGCGGAAGGTGTCGTTTCGCAAACTTTTTGAGGAGGCGGGCTTCACGGCGGCAGAGCTGCGGGCGACGGATAAGGCAGAGCGGGCCATGGATTCGATAGAGCAATACATAGAGCGTAAGGCGTTCGCGGCAATGGAGGGACTGTACGATGACGGTTCGGGCCATTACACGCGTAAAGGAATTCCGGACACCGCGTTTGCTAGGAATTTGCTATTTGATGGGCGGTATGAGACAGCGAAGAAGAAGCAGTTTGTGCCGTTTCTCATCGAGGCGGAGGGTTTGTTGCTCTCGCGGTTGGAATCGGTGCAGCGTGCTCGGAAGAATGAGGCGGTTGCTATGGGCATAGCTCTACTGGTGCTAGTGATAGTGGGATGTGTAGTGGTGTATTTAGGGATGCTGACGGTGCGGAGAAAGGTGTTGCGCCCATTGGGTGCAGAGCCCACGGAAATGCAGCAGTTAGCGCAGTCGGTAGCGCAGGGGCGTCTTAAGTTTTACGATCTTACTACGCAGAGCGATCGCGATGTGGCGGGAGCGTTAGCGATAATGAGCAATCGGTTGTTGGAAGTGATAGAGAATGTGCAGCAGCTCAGCGAGACGTTAGAGGCTGCTGGCGTGAAACTTGGGACGATGGCTACCACGCTTGCCGAAGGCAGCAATATGCAGGCGAGCTCGACCGAAGAGATGGCGTCGACAATAGAGGAGGTTGTGTCCACGCTACATGCGTCCTCAGACAGCGCACAGGGCGCGAAACAGCTAGCCGTGGGTTCAATGCAGGTGGTAGAGAGCAACGTTGATGCTGCCCAGGAGGCGCTTAGCGCGTCGAACGAGATTTACACGCTGGTGAGGCAGATAGGTGAGATTGCGCAACAGACCAATATCCTGGCCCTCAATGCGGCTGTAGAAGCGGCGCGCGCGGGAGAGCAGGGGCGTGGTTTTGCCGTGGTTGCCGGAGAGGTTCGGAAGCTGGCGGATGCGAGCGGTTCGATTGCAGAAAAGATTGTGGCGGTGTCGCAGCGGTGCGCGGAGGCGACCTCCCGTACGGTTGAGCAGTCGACGAGCGTGTCGACGAGTATGCGTCGTAATGCGGAATTAATAGATGAGATTTCAACCTCGCAGCGTGAGATAACCAAGGGGGCAGAGGGGATTAATGTGGCGGCGCAACAGCTATCGGTAGTTGCGCAGCGCACCGCGAGTTCGAGCGAGGAGCTAGCCAATTTCTCCAAGGAATTGCGAGAGAATTTGGTGCGCTTGCAAGAATCAATAGGATTTTTTTCGAAGGTGTAGTGCCGTGTTTTTTAATGGGGCATCGCTGAAGAAGCTGAGAAGAGTCGAGTACTTTTTCGCTGATTGAGTGTCGGCATTGTACAAAAAAGGGAGGAAAAGCCTAGCAGTAGGCGGTTCCTCCTTTTTTGGTACGTTTCTAGCGAGTCCTTCCGTGCACCTCTATGGCAATGAGTTTTTCGATAATTGATGCCGCGAAGGGGCTGTTGAACTGCAAATTGTCCTTAAAATGCCAGGGGGGGGCTAGTGATTGTCAACATGTTGCGTAGAGAAAGTATTGGTGAAGTTGCTAGAGCAAATGGCGGAATATGAGGATTTGCGCTACGCGTTGGGTATATAGGAGGGACGGAGGATGGGTTCGATAAATTTGGCAGTCGCGTGCTCTTCACCCCTGGGAGGATGGGCGCGTGGACCAGGAGTTGGCTACTATGGGGGCACGGCCTGCGGTTAAGCCGAATGCATGGATTGGAGAATTGCCGAGCACTGCGTGTTGCGACCAGGGGGGCGCCCTTTAGGGATTAAGCCCGTGGGATTGTTGTACCTTTGCGAGGAAAGAGAGGTTGAATTTGGATGGGTATGCGTGTAGTAAGTACGGAACCGGGCTTGTTTGGGCAAAAGCATAGTAGTAGGAGGAGGACAAAATTTGTTAAGCTCTGAACGGCGGTTCGATGCGGTACTGGTGAATAGCCTGGATCTATTTTGACCATGCGTTGCGTAGATTTATTCTGCGGGTGCGGGGGACTGAGCCTGGGCTTTGCGCGGGCTGGATTCACGGTGGAGGCTGCGTTTGACAATTGGTCAGCTGCGCTCGCGGTGTACCGCAATAACTTTACCCATCCGGCTATACAGCTTGACCTTAGCGATACGGCGCGGGCTATAGTTGAGGTGGGACGGTTTAAGCCGCAGATGATTATAGGTGGACCGCCATGCCAAGATTTCTCTTCCGCGGGTAAGCGTGATGAGAATAATGGGCGCGGGGATTTAACGATTGACTTTGCCCGCATCATTGCCGGGGTGCGGCCGGAATGGTTCGTGATGGAGAATGTGGCCCGCATTACCAAAACGCAGAAGCTGATTGAGGCGAAGGGCATTCTAAAAGCTGCTGTCTATGGGGTGAGCCAGGCGGTGCTAGATGCGTGCAGGTGCGGCGTGCCGCAAAAGCGTAAACGGTTCTTCATGGTTGGTCGCTTAGGGGAGCAAGATGGCTTTCTGGATGATTTTCTTGTGCGAAACCAGGCTGACAGGGAGATGACGGTAGCGGATGCGCTGGGCAGTTCGCTTGGCATTGAATACTACTATCGTCACCCCAGGAGCTACGCCCGCCGTGGGATATTTAGTATACATGAGCCTAGCCCCACGATACGCGGGGTAAATCGCCCCATCCCGTCGGGCTACACAATTCATCATAATGACCCGGTGAAAGAATTGGCGGGCGTACGTCCCTTGACCACGCGAGAACGCTGTTTAATACAAACGTTTCCCGCGAACTTTCGTTTTGGGGGGAGCAGAACGGAGCAGGAGCAGATGTTGGGGAATGCAGTGCCGGTTAATTTAGGACGGTACGTAGGGCTGTGTATTAAGGATTATGTGGCGGAGGCAGGGGGCATGGCCATGAAAACGGAATATAGCGAGTAGCGTGCGGGGGAGGTCTAGCGCATTAGAAGCTTTCACTACGCGGCTGCGCGCTGCTAGTGTGTTGCAGTGTATAGAAAGAGCGGGGCGTAGCGGCCCCGCTCTTCTTTTAGCCTGCGCGTAGGGAGGCATTAGATTTTTGCTAAAGCCTGTTCGAGGTCCGCAATGATGTCGTCTGCGTCCTCAAGCCCGACCGATAGCCGAATGAGCCCATCGGTGATGTCGCTTGCGCGGCGTTCCTCCGGAGAGTAGGGAGAGTGCGTCATGCTGGCTGGATGTTGGATTAGCGTTTCGGCGTCGCCCAAACTCACGGCGACAGAGGCTAGCGACACGGAGTCGATGAGTTTTATGCCCGCCTGCATTCCGCCTTTCACCTCGAAAGCGATCATCGCCCCTGGGAGAGCCATTTGCTTTTTAGCGAGTTCATATTGTGGGAAGCTTTTAAGGCCGGGGAATTGCACGCAGTCGACCTTGGGGTGCGCTTCAAGGAACTCAGCAATCTTCTGCGCGTTCTCGCAGTGGCGTTCCATACGAATATTTAGCGTTTTAAGACCGCGGTTGATAAGGAAGGCCTGGAAGGGGTCGAGGCATGCGCCCGTCATATCCTTCACGCCCACCAGCCGAACCTGCGCGATGAATTCGGCCTTGCCGACGACGAACCCGGCGATGACATCACCATGCCCGTTGAGGTATTTCGTGGCGGAGTGAATGACGACATCAGCTCCCAGGGAGAGCGGGCGTTGGATGTAGGGGGTGCAGTAGGTGTTGTCGACGTAGACCAAGATGTTGGGGTTGTGTCTATGCGCGATGTCTGCAATGGCTTGGATGTCGGCCACGTACATGTTGGGATTGGCTGGCGTTTCAAGGTATACCACCTTCGTATTTGGGCGTAGTGCCTCTGCAACGTTCTTAGGGTTTCGGGTGTCAACGAATGAGGTTTCAACCCCGAAGCGGGATAGGCCGTGCTCGAGGTATGCGAATGTGCATCCGTAGAGCGTTTTAGCGGCAACGATGTGGTCGCCCGCATTGACCGAGACCCACATCGCTGAAGTAACGGCACCGATGCCCGATGCGGTGGCCACGGCCGCCTCGGCACCTTCAAGTTCGGCTAGCTTCGTTTCGACCTCAGTGCAATTGGGGTTGCCCAGGCGCGTGTAAATATAACCATCCTCCTCGAGGCTGAAGCGCCGTCCCCCCTGCTCCGCGGAGTCGAAGACGAACGTAGATGTCTGGTAGATGGGAGTTGCCAGTGCCCCGAATTGGTTAGGCATGTGCCCCGCATGGATTTGCTGCGTTGCGAACCCTTTTTTCTTACTGCTCATGGTATTGTAGATTATATCGTGCTAGAAAATCGATCCTTTCGTTGAACGGCAAAAAATGTTTACCATATTGCCGTCAACTGCGAAGGTACAAAAATTTATTCCCAGATGAGTATCTCTAAGGGCGTTTTCTAGAGAGAACGTTTTTTATGTGAAAGAGTCCGCGAGATTAAATGGATGCGCAAGGGGAGTTGGAACATTTTCTGGCGTTGCGTTGTAGGGCGGCGGTTGTCAAAAGTGAGATTGGAGGAACTCGGAAACAGGCGATAGAGAGAATTAATCCGTAAGTTACGCGGTCGCAGTTTTCCACAATGTGTGGTATATTCAGAGGAGTTGCGGTGCGCAGGGGCTAGAACGCAGATGTATTTAACAGCAACGAGGCAACCTGTTGGGGTATAAATTCGTTTATCAATCGGCGAGCGTTAAGAATTTAGCTTCGCGAGATGAGCAATAGGTTTTTAGGAAGGAAAGGAGCGTTAAGAAGATGGTTTCGATAAAAAGAAAAGCAATACTTATAATTCTAGATGGCTGGGGAATAGGTCAGGGGGGGCATGCAGATGCGATAGCACAGGCTTCGACCCCGACGTTAGATTCGCTTCGGGCGCGTTATCCGCATGGTCAGCTTCAGGCTAGCGGGGAATCCGTAGGTTTGCCAGAGGGTCAAATGGGGAATTCGGAGGTTGGCCATTTAAACATAGGCGCTGGGCGCGTGGTATTTCAAGATTTGGTCCGCATAAATCGTGACATAAAGAACGGAGCATTTAAGCAGAATGCTGCCTTCCTCAAAGCATTTTCCTACGCGAAGGAGCATGGAAAGGCGGTGCATTTCCTGGGCCTTGTGTCCGATGGTGGGGTGCATTCTCTGGATAGCCATCTGTACGCGTTGTGCGATATGGCGACGGAGTTGGGCGTTGAGAGGGCGTACGTTCATGCCTTTACCGATGGGCGCGATACGGATCCGAGAAGCGGTTTGGGATTTCTAAGAGCCTTAGAAGCGCATATCAAGGGCGGATCTGCCCGGCTGGTAAGCGTGGTGGGACGCTACTACGCAATGGACCGAGATAAACGGTGGGAGCGAGTGAAAGAGGCCTACGATATGCTGGTGTTAGGCAAGGGCGAGGCGTGCGACTCGTTGCTTGCCGGGGTGGAAAAGTCGTACGCGCAGGGGGTGACAGATGAGTTTATTAAACCGCTGGTGCTGCGGGGAGAGGATGGTAGCGCAGTTGGAAGAATTTCGCCGGGCGATGTGGTGATATGTTTTAACTACCGGACGGATAGGCTGCGCGAGCTGACAATAGTTCTCACGCAAGAGGATATGCCCGACTACGCGATGCGGACGTTACCCCTCTACTACGTGACCATGACGCGCTATGAGGCGTCGTTTAAAGATGTGCATGTGGCGTATGATAAAGAGGACTTGAAAGACACATTAGGTGAATTTTTGTCGAAGCAGGGTGCGACGCAGCTTCGCATTGCAGAAACGGAGAAATATGCGCACGTTACATTCTTTTTTTCTGGAGGTAGAGAGGAGGAATTTCCGGGAGAGCATCGCATCCTGATTCCCTCCCCGCGAGTTGCGACGTACGATTTGCAGCCCGAGATGAGCGCGAACGAGGTGACCGGGGCATTACTTGATGATTTAGAAAAAAGGAGTCCGGATTTTGTTTGCCTGAATTTTGCCAATGGCGACATGGTTGGTCATACAGGTGTGTATGAGGCAATAGAGAAGGCAGTGCGGACGGTTGATGCGTGCCTGGGGCGGATAGTTCCAAAAGCGCAATCGTTGGGGTACGATATACTAATCATTGCAGACCATGGCAACGCGGACAAGGCAGAGAATGCAGATGGGACGCCGAACACGGCGCATTCGTTGAACCCGGTGCCGATTATTGCGGTGACGGATCAGTATAAGCTTGTAGATAATGGCGTGCTAGCCGATGTAGCGCCCACGGTGTTGCAGCTTATGGGTTTACCGAAGCCCGATGCGATGACGGGGAAAGGGCTCCTGCGATGAGCAGGTGCTGCGCGCTCCTACAGATAGACGATAAGATAGTTGATTCACGCGTTGTGACGGAGTTTTTTTCGTGCGATTTGTCGGTGTGCCATGGAGCGTGCTGCGTGGAGGGTAGCTCTGGGGCTCCGCTCGAGGCAGAGGAGATAGAAGGGCTCGACATAGAGTTGCCGGTACTGCAGGAAATGCTTCCGGCGCGGAATGTGCCGGCGTTGCGGACCGGCGTTGCGTATCGTGATGGAGATGGAGAGTGGGTTACCCGGCTGGTGGATGGGTGCGAATGCGCATTTTCGTACAATGAGGGTGGGATTTTTTTATGCGGCATCGAGAAGGCATGGCGTGAAGGGGTGATAGCGCAGACAAAACCGAAGTCATGTTCGTTGTACCCGATTCGGGTGCAACGCGTGGGCGTGATGCAGCGGTTGAGTTACCACGAGTGGGAGGTATGCGCCGGGGCAAGAAAGAAGGGGCAGGCCGAGAGGATTAGGGTGTACGAGTTTTTGAGACGTCCGATAGAGCGATACTTTGGTGCGGAGTTTTACAAGCAGCTAGAAGCTGCGGCGGCGTATCTAGAGGGGAGTGGCGCCTAGGCTTGCGACTGAGAGGAAGAGGAATCGGTGTAGAAGCGTGCGCGGAGCTGAATACGCGATGCGAGATGGGCCTGAAAGTTTAAGCTGAGGAAGCATTGGGTGCGATTTCATTTAGTTATCCATTCATTCCTCTGTTAGCGGTAAGGATCTACGGTATCGCGGGGTTGTAGTGGATTGCAATTTATTTGAATGTAGAGAGGGAATGTTGTTTTTTGGTTAGAAAGTAGTACCTTTGAAGCGTGGAAGGGTTGGCATTGTAAAAAGAGTAGTACGCAAAACGGAGAAGCAGTATGGAGGTAAAGAAGTCGCCAAAAGCTGATATTCAGCGCTATAATTCGTTGTTTTTCCTTATTGGGTTGATTATAGCGTTGGGAGTATGCATATTTGCGTTTAATTGGAAGACGCAATATAAGCTCGACAGTGAAATAACGAGCGATATGGGGCCTGTGGTAGAGCAGGAAGAGATTCCCATTACGCAGCAGGAGGAGCGCAAGCAGCAGGCAGCACCGCCGGAGGCTCCGAAGATTGTTTCCAAGATTCGTTTGGTGGATAGAGAGGTGAAGATAGATTCAGATTTCAATCCGTTCGATACGGAATTCGATGAATCCGCGGCGGTGGATGTGTACGAGTATATAGACGGCGGTGCGGGTGATGAGGAAGAGGTGGAGGAGGAGCAGGTGATCTATTTCGCGGAGGAGATGCCATCGTTCCAAGGAGGAGATTTGAATACGTTTCGTGCCTACATACAAAAAAATACGCACTACCCCGAAGCGGCGGCGGAGATGGGGATTCAGGGGCGTGTGCGGATTTCGTTTGTGGTTGAGAAGGATGGAAGAGTGACAAATGTGAAGGTGATAGGAAGTGTAGATCCCTTACTGGATCGTGAAGCGGTACGCGTGGTGCAAAGCAGCCCGCGGTGGGAGCCGGGGAAGCAGCGCGGGAAGCCCGCCCGAGTAGGTTACACGATTCCCGTAGTTTTCTACTTGCAGTAAGAGGTTTCGTTTTGTAGGGGGACAGAAGAATTGATTGAAGGTAGCGCGGCTGGTGCGAGGGAGCTCCGGCCGCGCTTTTTGTAGGGTATGGTTTTCTATTGGTGAAATTTGAAAGTGATGCCGTTTGAACGATTGCCTGTATGTTTCTGCCATTAGCCCGCGGCTCACCCCGTTTTTATCCCTGCAAACTGGTTGAGCATGGCGTGGGTTAACCAACGCCGCTGGCGGTTTAATTTTGCGGTTTACTAGGTAAAACATAGCGGGAACCGGTTGCTGTGTCTATGATGGCATAAAACATGCAGAGGTGCGATATAGACGTTAAATTTAAGTTTAGCAGGGTGTAAAGATGTTCGCCAAGGTGAGTGAGAGAAGGAGTAGTTGGGTTGCATTTATGCTACCGTTCGTGCTGTTTTTTTTCGGTTTGTATGCGTTTGCTGGAGGGGAGCCAGAGGAGCAGAATAGGGTTGATGTGAGGATTGAGGTGAGGGACGCGAAGGGGGAGATGGCGCGGGTGTTGCTCACGCTAGCGCAGAAGGGCGGAAAAGAGGTCAAGACGGTGGGGAGCAATGGCTACGGTTTAGCATTTACCTCGCTGCTTGCCGGGGAGAGCTATAGAGTTTCGCAAGGAAAATTTAAGGAATTCGCCACCATCCGCGTGCCGCTGCGTGCTCCTAACGGCTATCGGGTGGAGCTGCAGCTTCCAGATGAGCGCATGGGGGGCAAGACAGCGAGCGAGGGGCGAGGCCTAGTGATTTTCACGTACGTAGATGCGCAGGGGCGGCCGAAAGCTGGCGCGGAGTTGCAGTGCGCCGATGGTAATGGCAGGGTGTTTAGGGGAATAACTAATGCTCGAGGAATTGCGAGGGTGGAAGTGCCATTGGGAGCGGTATATGCGTTTTCTGTAGAGGGATATCCGAATTTCGAGACCCACACGTTCGACGCTAAGCCTTCATTGCAGACCACTGAAATTCGCCTCGAAGAGACCGCAGGGAATAAGCGAGGGTTAGCGCAGCGGTCGTCGAGGCCCCCCATTGCTACTCCTTCCTACTCAGTATACGAAAGCGCAATGCAGAAGTCAGCTCCACCGATGCGAAATCGTCGAGACAGCGTTACGCGAGCAAAGCAGGTGGTGAGGCAGGTGGTGCGACAGGGGCAGCGGGTGCAGTACGCGACGCCGCGTAGGGGAGTGAAACCGAGTCCCAAAGTGACTAAGCAGGTAATGAATGGAGTATATTTACTTCGTCAGGCACTTATCGAGGAAGAGAAAGAGAATCCTAAAACGATGTGGAGTCGGATGCCAGTGCTGTCGCCCTTAACGCGAAATAGCTGGGATTCCGTGGTGCTGGTAGTCGATGTGACGTGCAGCATGGATCCCTACGTTGAAGAGTATTTGCTTTGGACTACGCTTGCTAGGAATGAGCGGTGTTTGCTGGGATGCGTATTTTTCAATGATGGTGATGGGCGCGCCGACAGCACCAAGGTGCTTGGGGCTGCAGGAGGCGTGCGACATGCATCGCCAACGCTACGCGAGATGGTGGATACGCTTGTGAAGTGCGTATCGTATGGGTGTAGCGGCGATGCCGAAGAAAACGATGTGGAGGCGTTGCTCTACGCGCAGCAGCAATATCCCGAAGCCAAAAGTTTGGTGCTGATAGCCGACAACACTTCTGGCGTTCGCGACCTGGAGATAGCCGATGGGATTTTGAAGCCGGTGCACGTCCTGCTATGTGATGGGTCGTCTAGCCCGGAGCCGAATGCGGATTACGTTACGATAGCCTATCTGACGCGTGGTTCTGTGCACTTGCTAAGCGAAGATTTTCAAATGGGGATGCATTCCGACAGTGGTCGGTTGCTACGTTTGGGGAAATGGGAGTACCAGTATGTGAAGGATCGATGGAAGCGCAAGGAATAACATTTCGCGAGGAGCTAGAGAGCATGGCCGCAGGTTGGGACGATGCATTTAATCGTTTCGGGGTATGGCAGACGTTGAAGAGGTTAGGAGATGAGGTGGAGGCGCGGAGGCTACAGGAGGAGATAGCGCCACCTCGCGGTAAAGTGCTCGAGGCCTTTAAGTGGGTTTCGCCAGAAAGAGTGAAAGTGGTGATTCTCGGACAGGATCCCTACCCGCGCCCCGGAGATGCGTGCGGGTTAAGTTTTAGCGTGTTCCCGGGTAGACGTTTGCCGGGTTCGCTACGTAATATTTTTTGTGAGCTTGGTGTTGAATACGGGCGAGCCCCACGAGAAAATGGGGATTTGAGCGGGTGGGCGCGGCAGGGGGTGCTGCTGCTCAACTCGGTGCTAACCGTGAACGTAGGTGCGGCCGGCAGCCATGTAGGTTTAGGATGGGAGCGAGTGACTGAAGCAGCGTTGTTAGCGGTGAATGAGCGGGCATCCCACTGCGTTTTTATGCTCTGGGGGAGAGTGGCCCAGAGGGCAGCGGCGTGTATAGATGCGTCCCGGCACTGCATATTGCAAGCTGCACACCCGTCCCCGCTGTCGGCGAGCCGTGGTTTTTTGGGGTGTGGACACTTTAAGATTGCAAATGACTACTTGCAGCGGTATGGGCAGGAGGGGATTAATTGGTTTGCTGGGGATGTGTAGCTAAAGACCTTGCAGAAACAATTTACGCTGTACAGCATGGGACTGGCCTAGCAGACAAAGGAAAGGCGTTGATTGGCAGTGCGCTGCGCGGGTGATGGGGTTTACGATCCTCCTTAGATATGGTGATCTGATTGAGGGTGAGGTCTACCGACATAACGCGGCTAGCCCCTTTACCATTAGGGAGGGACTATGGTGAAGAAGGCGCGGCGCGCTTGCTGCTTTTGGCGCGATTGGAGATTGCAACCTATTGACCATACGCAACATGTACGTATTTTTTTTTGTATGCATGTAAGTTAAGTAAAAAAGTTTAACTTTGCGCATTGTTGTACATGAAAGAAGGGAGATTCGATATGAAAGTAAATCGATTAGAGCGTAAGGATAAGAAGAAATCAGTGACGGCTGCAGGTGGTTGCTGCTGCTAAGCGGATGTATAGATGACATTTACCCGATGGGGTGTGATTGATATCTGTTTAATATCACTATGGATATTGAAATCCCTACGATTTTTGGGTTCTGTATGGGGAGAGTAGAGTATGGCGATTTCCTAGCGGTAAGAGCAGCTACGCGAGCGACGTATGCGAACGCATTAAGAAAGACAGTGCGATGGATTGGGCAATCGGCTGGGGGGGGATTCGCTGGAGATGTATGTGGTTGCATTGCACTGCAGCATGTCGTCGGGTCTATATCATTACCAAGTTCGTGATAATGCGTTAGAGTGCTTGCGTCAGGGCGATTGTACGCAACTGTTGCTGGAGATGATACAGGCGGAGCCGTACGTTGATCTTACCTCGGGTTCTGTGGTGCTGTTTATAACGGGGTGCGTAGAGCGTCAGATGATAAAGTATGGTGAGCGGGCGTATCGGTTCATGCAAAACGAGGTGGGTAGTGTGACCCGGATGGTTACCCTAATCGCTGAGGCTCTAGAGTTGGGATCTTGTATCCTAGGAGGTTATAATGACGATGGGCTGAATGATTTCTTGCAGGTGGATGGGGTATTCGAAAGCGTCCAGTCCGTAATGGTAGTAGGTAAGGAGCGATGAAAAGTAGCATAGTGTTTAAAAATATAGAGTATAAGGTCAATGGGCTTACGATTTTGTCGAATGTGTCAGGCGTGGTGGAGGTGGGAGATAAGTATGCTATTGTTGGCGATAACGGGTCGGGCAAAAGTACTTTACTCGAGATTTTATTAGGAGACTTGACCCAGCAATCTGGGGAACTAAATTTTGGTGCGGGTGGGGCTAGGAAAATAAAGAGTTGCAGGTTCGGAGTGGTTTATGACAATATGCCATTATTTCCGCAGTTGAAGGTGTCAGAGATATTGACGTTTATATCATCGCTGCATAAAGTACGAATCGGGAAAGCGGAAAGGAATGAATTGTTATCACAATTCGACTTAGAAGTACAATCTCGTCGGAAGATAAAGGTGCTTTCGTCGGGGGAGCGGCAGCGCGTGGCGCTGATGCTTTCGGTGGTACATAATCCGGACCTCTTAATATTAGATGAGGCGTTTTCCAATATAGACCCCATATTCTTCGAGAAGATATGGGGGTACATAGCGCCTCCGTCAAGAACAGTGGTATTTACATCGCACAATTGGAGTACGTTGATGCATCATGCGACCAAAGTGCTTTTTTTACACCGCGGGCAACAGCTTGGTACGCAACTTTCGCCAGAGGAGCATTTGAGCAGGGCTCCTGGCGTTAAGAAGTTTGTGTTCTTGTATACGGAGGGTTTGGAGCAAAGGCTAAAAGAAGAAAAATTCCTTACGTATAGATTAGAGGATAAAGTTTGCGTTTTCCCAGGCGACAGAGCGGAGATGCTAGAGACTCTGGGCGTGGCTGCGCTGTTAGTGGGGGCCATAGAGCTAAAGGATATCTACATACTGAGTAAGGAGGGCAAGATATGAGAGCGTTGCTATCTACTATATGGTATCAGCTAGTGATATTTTTCCGGTTAAAAGAGTCGTTGTTCTTCATATGGATGTTTCCGTTGCTTCTGTTTGCAGTGTTCGGATCGCTGTGGAGCTGGGGAAACGCTGGCTACGTTCCCTTTTTGCTTACTGGAGTTTTGGGGTTGGTAATTACGAATGAAGGATTCTACGCGGTGGGTGCAGTGGTAAGGGATTATTATACGAGCGGTCTGATTCGATACATAGGAAAATTACCGGCGGGCATTGTAGTCTTTTTTATTGGATACGCGGTGAGCCGGTTTGTTTCATTAATTATCATTTCGCTGCTTCTCTGCATACTGTCGTTTCTTATGTTCGATTACTGGGTATCGTTAGTGGATTTTGCGCAAATTATGATAGGAGCGTTGGTTGGGGTGGTCATACTTGGATCTATAGGTTTGTGCATTTCGTTTTCAGGCGTAAAGCGGAGTAGTACGAATGCCATTATGAACATTTTAGGTTATTCAATGCTATTTACGAGCGATGCATTTTATCCTGTTTCAGAGATTAATAAAAAAATGTCAGTGGTCGGTGATTGCATGCCGCTCAATGGGATTTTGCGTTTAATGCGAACAGGGCAAACGACGTGGTGGTTGTTACTGCTGTACTTTGTGGTGTCGATAAGCGTGTTTGTTTTACTGTACAGGCGCCATCAGTATACGCGTTAGTTGGGAGGGATAGGGTGAACATACAATCGTTCTTTGCGATAGCCTGTTATCTGGTTCTTTTGACGGTGATACATGAGTTAGGACATGTGGTGTGCGCGAGGCTGTTGGGTAAACGGGTTTCGGATTGTGGGGTTAGCCTGCGTCCGGTGCCACATTTTTTTGTTACAATTGAAGGAGATTTGCGCAGAGGCGCGAAATGCGTCTATCTCTTGTCGGGCGTTAGCGTGGTAGTTCTTCTTTCCGTGGTTTTTATCCTACTAAGTGCTGATTGCTACACGGTGCGAGTTGCTGTGATTTTGCAACTTTTACTCGATACTAACCCTCTGTACTCCGACGTGGCGTTGGTATTCCGTTTGTTGACTAAGAGGCGTGGTGTTCAAGATCCCACGCTTGCTACGCTTTTTACGGAATACCATTACACGGGGGTGTGGTATTTGCATCTAGTGATATGGTTTTTTTGCATTTTACTAACAATAAAAACATTACGATGATGAGATTTGGTTTTACGATTGTGCTTGTAGCTTTCGCATTTTTGCGATTTACATGCGAGGCAACGTGCGGCGGGTTGGCTGATGGGCAGGTAGGAAGAGCTCCTAGTGCGGTAGGGAAGTTTGATTTGACCGGAATACAGGATACAGTGCATCGTGCGTTTTACAACGATATGAGTATGCAGCGAGATGAGGCGCTGCCAAAGGTTATCAAGGCGCTGGATGCTGGGATGGAGGGTGCGAGCAAGAGCAAAGAGCAGCTCCTCACGTATTGGCGTAGCTATGCGCGCTACTATAGTGCTGTGTACTATATGCAGACAAAGCAGCCAGCTAAAGCATCGTCAGTTATCACGGAAGGAATTAGGTTGTTGCAGAGCGCGAAGCAGAAGGGGGCGGAGGAGTACGCGCTGCTGGCGAGGTTGCAGGGAATCGCGTTATCGTTCGCGGGTCCTCGGGCGCCGCAGGTGGCCCAGGAGATGGTGCAAAATAGCGCGAATGCCATAGAGTTGGACAGCAGTAATGTGCGCGCCTACGTAGTGGCGGCAATCAATGACTATTTTACGCCCAAGGCATTTGGAGGGCGTCAGAGGACAAAAGAGTACCTTACGAAGGCTCTGAAGTATCCGGTGCAGCGGATAGGGGGCGGCTATCTGCCTTCGTGGGGGCGTGAAGAGGCGTATGAATATTTGTTGCGCTACACGCTAGAGGAGGAAAATGGGAAAGGGATAGCAGCACTCTACGAAAAGGCTATCCAAGAGTTTCCGAATAGCTATATGATCCGAAGTTTAGAACCTCGCGTGAAGGGGCAATAGTGCGTTGTTGGCGTGAAGATAACGGTCGTATTGGTTTATGGGCTAGCGTTGGCTTTGCTCCCGCTGCTTGGGCGTGCGGAGGTGCTGCGTGGTAGGGTGCAGGATAGGGAGGGCGAGCCCATCGTTGGAGCCACAATAGTCTGTCTACATGATACAGGTAAGGGGTGTACGACCGATTCGGAAGGGTTCTTCGCCCTTGATAGTAGTGGGATGTGCGATTCGGTGTACGTGTCGCACATCCTCTACGAGGGTGTAGTTGTGTCGGTGCATTCCGTTGCGAGTCAAGATACAGTGCACATTACCCTTGTAGAAAAATCCTACGAGGTTGAAAGCGTAGCGGTGATGGGGCGTTTGCCCATAGCACGGCAGGTGGCTGTGACGCGCGTGAGCGAGATGGATATTTACTTGGATCCAGCTGCGCAAGGAGACCCGCTTAAGGCAATTACCTCATTAGCGGCCTCCACGGCTACGACAGAGATGGCGAACCCAGAATTTCGTGGAAGCCCCGCGGGATATGCCATGGTGACGCTCAACAAGGTGCCAATAGAGAATCCGGTGCGCTACGGTCAACTCAATGGTTTGGGTCTATTTAGCCTATTCCATCCTTCACTGATTGATAGTGAATGGGTTTACCCGAGTAATCCGCCTGTTACGGTAGGCAAGGCGATTTCAGGATTGATTGATGTGCGCACGAAAGAGCGGCTGTACCGGAACAGTAGCTACGTGTCGGTAGGGTTAGGAGGGTTAGGCGGTGTTGTTTCGAGGAGGTTTCGTAGCGATGAGAGCTTTCTGCAGATTTATGCGAATTGGCAGGCATCGAATGCGTTAAAGGCGTTAATGCCGGGTGCTTTACCAGAAGTGAAGAATTTTTACGCGGGCGATTTGGGGGTTAATCTTCGGGTTCGTTTATCGTCGAGGATGTATCTTAATTGGTATGCGTATGGGGTTTACGATAGATTTCATGGTGAGAGTGGTAGAATGAATTACTACGGGGCGGTACGCATGCATCGCTGGAGGTTCTTTTCCATTATCAATCTTAGCCATACCCATGCGCATGGCGGTATAACGTCGTTAAATTTGGGAGGCGATTGGAACGCACCGAGGACTACCATGGGGAATCTCGATGTTATGGAGAAGCGGAGACGTTTATACGCATCGGTAGACCATCGTGTTCTATTTCGCTGGATGGAGCTGGAAGGGGGGATATCGTGGGAGGGTTATGCGTACGCATACATGGGTGTGCTGCCGAAGTACTACCTTTTGATGGGTGAGCAATTCCCGCAAGAAAGCGTGAATTCGAAGAGTAGCAATGGAACTGCGGATGGGTATCTCTTTGCAAATTTTCCAATAAAAGATGGCCTCCTCAATGTGTCGTTGGGTGCGAAGTTAATTGGGCCGACGCGTAAAGGGGGAACGCCGGCATATAATGCGCAGATAATGCTACGAGCGTTGGTTACCCCCCAGCATAGTCTTCTATTCGCCGCGGGACACTACGAAGCCTTTACAGGAGTCACGGTGTATTCCCCTTCGCCTAGGCTGCTGAGATCAGACCAGGTGAATTTGGACTATGACTATCGTACAGAAGATCTTTTACTAAAAGCCGCAGCGTTTTGGAAACGCGAATCGGTGTACGTGGAGAGCTATGCGGGCGCGTTGCGAGAGGTGTCTGTTGCGGTGCTCCCTTCGTGGGGAGGGGAGTTGACGTGGGAACATCAGTTCGCAACGTACTGGAACTATAGCCTGATGTGGTCGGCTTTTCGACGTAAGCCGCTTATCGCAATGGTGGGTATCGGGGAGCGGGCGGAGTGGATGTACTTTGGGAGAGTAGCCGTTCAATACAGCAACCCTAGTTTGTTCTCATTGTCGTTGTCCTACGGGCTGCATAGGGGCGTGTACATCCCTCGCGTCAGTGGGGCTAGCTACGTTGCAGAGATAAATGCGTTTTTACCGAACAGAATGTCGGAAGAGCGATCAAAGCTCTACCAAAGAGTAGATGTGTTGGTTAGTAAGCAGTTAACATTCAGAAAGTGTTCGATTAGCATGTTTGCGCTGGTTAATAATGTGTTCAACTGGAAGAACATTAGAGAGTATTACTATTCAAACGATTACCAGCACGCCTATCCTCTCCATCTGCAACTCAGAAACTTTTACCTAGGGGCGATATTTATGTTTTAGGCTTCTATGTATAGCGCGTTGCGGCTAGCGGATGGCTCCGGTGGTAGCATTATGCTCTAAACAATCGTTACCTTTGCGTCGTATGGAGGAAGGGGTGTAAGTCGGATAGATTATAGGGGGGATACTATGTACAAGAGGTTTAGATTCGTAGGGTGCTCGTTGGCGTTGATGCTAGCAGTAGCGTTTGGTGCTTGCAAGGAAGAAAGGAAAAGTTACGATGCGGAGCTGAAAGAATTTTGCTTCGTGAAGTACGTTGGGAAAGATACGACAGTGCGATTGTCCACTGACACCGTGCGGCCGCAAAGTACAGAGGTACAGGTTCGTGTGGTTAGCGGAACGGACTTGGCAAAGCTTATACCTTGGTTCTCACTATCGGTAGGCGCCACGGCAGATAAGGTTGTCGGTACGGAGTATGATGTGCGAGAAGGTTTCGACATTACGGTCACCTCGGAAAATGGGAAGGTGCAGCGAACATACCATTTCGATGTGAGCATTGAGGATGCCCCGGATTGGGGAGGAGGGCGCAGCGTGGATAGCGTTTTCCTGAATGGGGATGCCTACATCGAAAAAGTGCGATTGAAGGGGTTTGAATATGCTTTACCACGGCAGCGTGGAAAACGGATTTATTTTGAGTTACCTGAGGGGACGGATATAACACATCTAGCCCCTATTTTCGAGTTGCCCGCAGGGGCGACGGCGGAATTTGAGTCGGGTACTTTCTACGATTTTACAGAACCTCTCTACATTCGCGTTAACTCGGAAGACAAGAAAGAGAGTGTTGGCTATGTGATTTATGTGAAGGTTGCGGGGCCTCCACCGAGTACAGAAGCGCGTATCTGGAATTTTAGATTTGACGAGACGCTTGCTAAGCCCGTGATGCAGGGTACATCCATCTACATTGCAGTAGAGTCCGGATTGGAGCTTACGCATTTGACACCACGCTTTGAGCGTTCTGATGGGGCCAGGGTGGATGTGGTTTCGGGCGAACCTCGAGATTTTTCGCAACCAGTAAAGATAACGGTGCGTTCGCAGGATGGCAGCGCGAAGAGCGTATATACGGTTACGGCGGAGCAGGTGAAGCGGAGCGAAGCGAATCTGCTGGATTTTAGGATATCGGAGATACGGGGTGGGCTTCCCACGTTTAGGGATGATAAAGCGATATACTATTATATCGTAGATAGCGAGGTGGCATTGAATAAACTGACACCCATTTTTAAGGTGTCGGATGGTGCAACGCTGTCTACTGCGGGTGGAGTTAAATTAGTTTCAGGCAATACGTACGATTTTTCGGAGGTGGGGCAGCTGGTGGTGACTTCAGAAGATGGCGCTTCCCGCCGCGTATACGATCTTGCGCTGAAGAAGGGTGCAGGTAATAATACCGCATGGCGCGGACATGTGAAGATACATTCGTTTGACTTTCTCGCGCCCCAGTGCGTGGTGCCGCCGGTGATTATGTCGGATCGCATTGAATGCATAGTCCCTGCAGGGACGAAGCTGACGAATCTAATACCTGTATTTTCGCTTGGTAAGCTTGTGGCGAAGTCGACACTCCATCTGGCGAGTACGGGCGCTGAGATTGTAAGCGGGACGACAGAGATTGATTGCAGCAGTCCTGTAGACGTGTATGTAAAGAATCTTGCGGAAAAAGGAAGATATACGCTAGAGGTGAAAGTTGCGAATGAGGCGATGGTTGTAGGAGGACTTAAATCATTCACATTGAAGTACGAGGGAGGAGAGGTGAAGGGTAGTATAGGTAATGGTAGGGTTTACGTATTGCTTCCACCCGGCGTGGATGTAAAGCGTTTACAGCCAGAGTATGAAGTTACTGCAGGATATCAATGCGATTTGCGATTGGGCATTCCGCAGGATTTTTCAGGTTTAGTCCGTTTTAATGTCTCGTCTGCGGATGGGAGGGTCGTGAGAAGCTATGACGTTGAAGTGCGGCAGGGCAAGAACACGGAAGCAGAACTTTTCGGTTTCATGATAGATGGGTTAGCGGCGCCCCGGGTGAAAGGGAATGAAATTACGTTTTATGGGATTCCCGAAAACGTGGATGCGTCGAATCTTGTTCCTCGGTTTTCGGTTTCTCGAGGTGCTCGCGCGAGCATAGTTTCGGGCGTAGCTCGTTCGTTCAAAGAGCCTGTGAGGATAGAAGTAGTATCGGAAGATGGGTCGATGCGTCAAGTGTACACGGTGGAGGTGGAGCAACGCCTAAATAGCGAGGCGGAGCTGCTTTCGTTCCGGTTCAAAGAGTTTGGCGATGGGTTGGCGATTGTAGGCGGGGTTGTGACGTTTGAACCGCCAGCGGGAGTGGATGTGCATAGGTTGACACCTATATTTGAAGTTTCATCTGGGGCGACGACGAGTCTTCGAAGTGGTCAGGTTGCGGATTTTTCCAAACCGCTTCGGTTTGTCGTTACCTCTCAGGATGGCGCGACGATGAAAAGCTATACAGTGCGGAAGGCCGTTCAAGATCAGGGGCTTAAGTTTGATTTTGAAGAGTGGAAGAGTATTGGGAGTGGTGAACTAGCTTATGAGCAGCCCAAGGGGACGTGGAGCAGCGGAAACGAGGGGGTAAAGACATCGCGACAGATGTTAAAACGTCCGAAGTGCTACCCATTGCGTAAGACAACGGATGCGCATTCAGGGAACTATGCAGCGGAACTAACTACCGAGCTGGTTAATAATACCATGATGGTCAAGGTGCGAATCGCGGCTGGGTCGTTGTTTTTAGGGACGTTTAATGCGAATAATATAATGGCGGATCCGTTGTCTGGTCCCCAGTTTGGAATTCCATACAGTGGAGCGTTGCCCGAACGATTGCAAGGATGGTATAAGTATCAACCTGGGGCGGACAATCTTGACAATGATGGAAATGCGTTGGGGAAGCCCGATGAATGTGATATTTACGCGATACTATATACTGGGAGCGTTCTCACGGCGAAAGATGTAAAAGATAATCCGCGAATAGTGGCCAAGGCTCGGCTCAAGGATCGTGGAGCCAAGGGCGAGTGGACGAAATTTGATGAAGAATTTGTATATTACAGAGAACCGAAACCAGGCGAAGAGTTAAAGTTTAGTATTGTAATGACCTCAAGTGTGAATGGGGATTCGTATTCCGGGGCAGTAGGAAGTAGGCTGGTGGTGGATGATGTGGAGGTGGTGTTGCGATAAGAAAAAAGAGAAATGAGAAAATCGGCATAGAAATTGCTTTGAGCGTGCATAAAGGATTTATGCAATAAAAAAAGAAGAACTATGCAAAAGAGGATTATTGGCGTGCCATTGTTGATGGTGGCACTGCTATTGGTAGGGTTTTCTATCGGACATGGCGCGGAACGCGGCAAGATAGCGTGGCTTACCATAGAGGAGGCGATTGAGAAAGCGAAGAAGGAACCGCGACCGATACTGATGGACGTGTACACAGATTGGTGCGGTTGGTGTACGAGGATGGATGCTTATACGTTTACTAATCCGACGATAAGCGATTACATTTCGAAGAATTTCTACGCGGTGAAATTCAATTCTGAGATGAAAGAGAAAGTGAGCTTTCGCGGGAAAGAGTATGCTCCGCACCAGGGCGAGGGGAGGGGCCCGCATTCTTTAGTGGTTTCGTTAACCAATGGGCGTCTTTCCTACCCGACTATAGTGTATTTGACGGCGGTTGGGGAGCTGGTGACAGTAGTTCCTGGATACTACTCCCCGCGCGATTTGGAGCCGATACTCCATTTCATTGCGGAAGAAGCGTATCTTACTAAAAGTTGGGAAGAGTTTCAAAAGAGTTTTAAGGGGAGCATATAGAGAGGAGGGCGTTAGTGCTATTCGAAGGGTACGGTTTTGTTAATCGCCTGCAGTCGAATATTGAGTCGGCGGGTTTGCGTCGTCCGACCGATATTCAATATAGAGCGATTCCGGTGGCTCTGCGTGGTGATGATTTGCTGGCGATTGCGCAGACGGGGACGGGCAAGACGTTGGCGTTTGCCCTGCCGGTGATAGAGATGTTGGCGCGCGAGCCCAAAGGTCGGACCGACTATGCGCCAAGAGCAATGGTAATGGTACCAACCCACGAGCTTGCCAGACAGATATATACGGTTTTTACGCGCATGGCAAAAGGCACGGGCGTTGTTCCGTTCTGCTTGGTGGGTGGGTATACGATAGAGGAGCAGGTAAAGGCGTTACCAGAAAGAGTCGATGTGGTGGTAGGAACGCCGGGGCGAGTTCATGATCTTGCGCGCAATGATTACGTGCGATTTGATGCGCTGCGAGTGCTTGTGTTTGATGAGGCTGACAGGATGCTGGAACTGGGTTTTCGCGATGACATAGATAGGCTTTTGCGAATGATGCCGTATCGTCGTCAGACACTTTTTTTCTCAGCGACGATAGGACCAGAGATTAAGCGCTTGGCCCATCGTTTGGTTCGAGATGCGATTCGCATAGAGATAGCACCAGAGACCCGGATTCCTGCGACTATATCGCATTCGCTAATGGAGGTACCATCAGACAAAAAACGTTTTTTGCTTGAACGGATTATCGTTCAACATAAAGATCAAAAGGTTTTGGTTTTTGTGCGTACGCAGGTTCGTGTTGAACGGGTGGTGAAGGCGTTGGAACGTGTGGGGCTCACCGCAATTAAGATGCACGGTGGGCTAGAGCGTTCGGAACGTAATGAGGCTTTGTCCCATTTTGTCGATGGAGAAGAGCGGATAATGGTTACCACGGATGTTTCGGCGCGAGGATTAGATATTCCTGGTGTTGAGGTAGTGGTGAATTATGATATGCCCTCTGAGGCTGAGACGTATGTGCATAGAGTGGGACGTACCGGAAGAGGAAAAAATAAGGGGGTTGCAATATCCTTTTGTTCAGAAGAGGAGCGGTCGCGGCTTGCGGAAATAGAGGGTTTGTTGGGAGGAAAGTTGCCGAGAGTGCGTATGCCGGTCGAGGAGGATATGTCAGAGATTGATTTTTTAGGGGGTATAGAATCGGATTGGAAGACGCTGATTGAAAAAGACAGGGAAGCGCGAGCGGCTCTAGCCCGAGCGAAGCGCAGGAAAAAGAAATAAACTAGAAATTTGGTATTATGCGGGTGGTGGTGCAGCGTTCATTGAGTGCGTCGGTAAGCGTTGGGGGAGAGGTTGTGGGGCGTATAGCGCGAGGGTTGGTAGTACTGGCGGCATTCGTAGAAAGTGATACAGAGCAAGAAGTGAGGTGGATGGCATCGAAGCTGGCGAAGCTGCGTATTTTCGCTGATGAAGAGGGGAGCATGAACCAGTCGGTAAAGGATGTAGGGGGAGACGTGTTGCTTGTAAGCCAGTTTACCCTTTATGCAAAGGTGAAGAAGGGTAATCGCCCCTCGTTTATTCTTTCGGCAAAGAGCGAAATTGCGGAACCTCTGTATGAACGTTTTAAGGAGGTCCTATCAGAAGAGTTAGGAAGAACCGTGGTTTCAGGTTGTTTTGGAGGAGATATGCAGGTGTCGTTGGTAAATGATGGTCCTGTGACCTTGATTGTGGATACGTTGGGTGATGTTTGAGATGACGGAAGTCAGATGCAATAGGAGATTCTTCATAGATGCAAGTAAAAAAGTTATGATGTTTCGCGTTACAGAGTTCTTGAAATGTAAAAAGGTGTATTTTTGAGTGTGAAGTAATAATTAGGAGAGTATTGAAATGAAAGGAGTGAAGCTGCAGTGTGTAATGTTGTCGGTTGTCATGATGCTGGTGTTCTCGATTGGGTGTGTCGCCCAGACACCGCGGCTTGCGGAGTTTACAGGGTCTTATCAGGGGATGCTGGAACTTGACATAGAGGCCAAAGATGTTCGCGGGAATATGGACGCTGGGTTAAAGAGAGAGTTGGATGAGCGGGATTGGGAAGAGGTGGGTGTCGCGTTCACTGTAGAAAACGCGAAGGAGAAGTCTATCTACGTATCATTTAAAGGGGCAAAGCTGAAGCTGGATTTGAGGAAAATTAAAAGTGAGAAGGATGACGGAGTGTTGGAGCATGAGGCGCTTTTTGCTTTAGATACGACCTCGGTGCGCGGAAAGAACTTTACGTATAAATCGGCGGATGGAGATTTGGAATTGAACTATGGTATCACAGGAGGTAAAACAGAACTTACGCATGGAGTGCGGACGGATTCGGAATTTGAGTTACCGAGGAAAAAATTTGAGGGAGAGTACCGTGTGGATTGCGTGGGTAAGTATAAAGGTGAAGAGGTGAGATTCACGGCGAAGCTCGAGGTGAAGTTCTCGGCTAATAGGTAGTTTGGTAAAGAGTTTGTAACACGAGGTTTGCCGTAGGCTTTAGGGCCTACGGCAATTTTGGTTTAAGCGGATATGCAACGTGATAATACGTACCAAATCCTTCCTTATGGGGCGTTTTGGTCGCACGCCTGGGCTTGTTAGGATTTTACAGCTTGTGCCTAGTCCCTGCGTTTGAGTGCAGGATACGTATATAAGGGTTTCAGCGTTTCGAATGGTGCGCTTTAGACGTTTTTTATGGATTGATATCCCTTTTTGTCCTGCCGCTATCGCCACCTGTAGGCACGAAGAGGAGGGAAGAAGAGTTAATACAGTAGCGTTCACCGCTGGGGGTTGGTCCGTCGTAAAAGAGGTGGCCGAGGTGAGATCCGCACGTTGCGCATCGGACCTCGATGCGTTGCATCGCGTAAGAATAATCGTCATGCAGCGTTACGGTTTTGCAGTTAACCGCGGAAAAAGCAGGCCACCCGCATCCGGCGTTGAATTTGTTTTTAGAATCAAAGAGTGAGGTACCGCATACGATGCATTGGTATTCACCTTCATCGAATAGATTGTAGTATTCGTTGCAATATGGAGGTTCTGTGGCGGCGGATTGGGTGACGCTACGCTGTAACGCGGTAAGCTCATCTATACGCTTCTTATAGTTTTCCATAGTGGCTTGCTCCTTTCTGTATATGGAGACAAGATAAAGAAAAAATGTCGGATGGAACCATTTTACTACCTTTGTAATGTTATGTTGGCGTTGAGATTCACTTACTGCATATGGAAAAAGGACGTAAAGGATACTCCGGATTAAGTCTTCCGCAAGTGGAAGAGAGTCGAGCGAAGTACGGTAGAAATGTGCTGACTCCCCCAAAGTCTTCTTCAGCATGGAGGATGTACCTAGAGAAATTTAGAGATCCCATGATAGTTGTGCTATTGGTGGCGTTGGTACTTTCTTTTCTGGTATCGGCTTACGAGTCTTTCACTGTGGCAGGAAGCGGAATAGAACCTTTTTTTGAACCGCTAGGGATTCTTTTTGCCGTGCTGCTCAGCACAATAGTGGCGTTTCTTTTTGAGCAGAAAGCGGCTAAGGAGTTTAACGTGCTGAATCAGGTGAATGATGAGACGGAGTACAAGGTGTTCCGCGAAGGGCATTTGCAAGAGGTTGCAAAAAGCGACATAGTGGTAGGAGATGTGCTCCTGATTGAGAGCGGTGAAGAACTGCCTGCGGATGGAAAAATTGTAGAGAGTACCTCTCTACAGGTTAATGAGTCGACGCTTACAGGAGAACCGATTGCAAGTAAATACGCGGAGATACCCAAAGACGCAGAGGAGACCCCCTATCCTGCAAATATGGTGTATCGTGGGACGACGGTGACAGATGGTCACGCTGTGGTAAGGGTCACGAGCGTAGGCGATGCCACGGAGGCGGGTAAGGTGTATCGAGGGGTAACTATGACAGACGAGGTGACTACGCCGTTGCAAATGCAACTGAGCCGTTTTGCGAAGCTAATTTCGTATTTCGGCTATATGGTTGCATTCCTTATCGTTGTAGGACGCATTTTTATTTTCCTGCATGAGGGTCGTCAAAATGAGGACTGGTTGTCTATTGCGGAGTATTTCCTCAATGCGTTCATGCTAGCAGTGGCGGTGTTGGTGGTGAGTATACCTGAGGGGTTGCCTATGAGCGTGTCATTGAGCTTAGCGTATAGCATGCGTAGTATGATGAAGACAAATAATCTTGTGCGTAAGATGCATGCCACAGAGACTATGGGTGCTACGACGGTGATATGCACAGACAAGACGGGCACACTTACCCAGAACCAGATGCGTGTGTATAAAATGTTAGCCGCAGATGGTGTCGAGATAGATCATGCGCACCCATTGCTACCCATTCTGTACCGCAGCATTGCGCTAAATACTACAGCTAATCTAAGGGATGATGGGAGCGAGAGTCCAAAGGTGCTTGGGAATCCTACCGAGGGAGCTTTGCTACTTTGGATGAGAGGATGTGGTCAGGATTACGTTGCGCTTCGAGGAGAATCGGAGATAGAGGAGCAGTTGACGTTTTCTACGGAGAGGAAATACATGGCTACGTGCGTGCGGGGCGCAACGTGCGAATTGCTACTAAAGGGTGCTCCTGAAGTCGTTATGTCGTTTTGCGATTGGGCACTGAGTGCGAATGCAGAAGGTATCATAAGAATTCCGATAGCGACTGTGCAGGGCGAGATGAGGGAGAGGTTGGAAGGGTTTCAGAGTCAAGGCATGAGGACCTTAGCGTTCGCTGTACGCGAGGTGGCACCGGGCGAAGGTCCGTTATTTGTGGAGGGGTGCGTTGCGGTGGGCGGTTATACGCTTGTGGCACTCGTAGCGATTAACGATCCGGTGCGGCCAGATGTGCCTGCAGCCATTCAGGAGGTGCGTAACGCAGGGGTCGACGTTAAGATTGTCACTGGAGATACGATACTTACGACGCGAGCGATAGCGCGTCAGATAGGGTTGTGGGATGATACGTGCGGGACAGAGTTGGCACTGAGCGGCTCGGAATTCGCTGCGATGGGAGATGAGGAGGCTCTAGCCCGCGTGAAAGCGTTGAAAATAATGTACCGTGGGCGTCCGCTCGATAAAGCACGGCTAACGCGGTTGCTGCAGGGCCTTGGAGAGGTAGTGGCGGTAACAGGTGATGGCACAAATGATGCCCCGGCGCTCAGGGCTGCCCATGTTGGTCTTTCTATGGGGGATGGGACGTCAGTGGCAAAAGAAGCGAGTGATATAACCATCCTGGATAATTCTTTCGTATCGATAGGCAAAGCCATACTGTGGGGAAGGTCGTTGTATCTTAACATCCAACGCTTCATTGTATTTCAACTGACTGTGAATTTATCCGCGTGTCTTACGGTCATTATAGGTGCATTTGTAGGTGAACAGTCTCCTCTGACAGTGACGCAGATGTTGTGGGTGAACCTTATAATGGATACGTTCGCTGCGCTTGCGTTGGCATCCCTTCCTCCGGATGTCGCTGTTATGCGATGTAAACCCAGGAAGTCGACAGATTTTATAGTGACTCCACGTATGGTTCGTTCAGTTGTTTGGATGGGGTTGTTTATTGTTGTAGTGCTGTATAGTGCGTTGTGGCTATTTCAGCATGCGAATGTGAATCAAGGTGATACGCTTCTTTCGCTGTTGCAGGGAGGGGTGAATTTTGGAGATGTAGCTTTTACTGAGATTACACCGTATGAGCTTTCTCTTTTCTATTCCTTCTTCGTGTTTATTCAGTTGTGGAATTTGTTTAATGCCAAAGCATTTCGAAGCGGGAAATCTGTGTTTCATGGAATATACCGTTGCCGTCAGTTCGTGGGAGTTGTTGCCTTGATATTCGTGTGTCAGTGGCTTATGATGGCCTTCGGAGGCAAGATGTTCTCCCTTGTGCCGCTTTGCATAGTCGATCAATTGCTGCTTGTAGGCATTACGAGTTTAGTGCTGTGGGTCCCGGAGGGCGTTAGGCTGCTAATTAGGAAGCGGTCGGTGTGGCGAGGTGCTACAAGGGAGAAACACTCATAGGGAGACATAATGCTTTATGAAGTTTAATCGAGTGATGCAGAGGGATGTGCTAACATATTGATAGTTTTTTGTTCAAAGAGATAAATTGTCATAACTTTGGGCTGCTATCGGATTGAACTTAAAAGACGAAGGTGTATGAAGCGACTATTTATTTTGCTGCTCGCGCAGGTGCTTAGTTTTGTTCTTGTGGCGGCACAGGAGCGCACCGTTACTGGGGTAGTTACGGATGCCAAAGATGGGTCTCCCTTGCCCTTGGCGAATGTGCAAGTGAAGGGGACGAGTAATGGAACCGTGACCGGAAGCGATGGGAGGTTTTCATTACGAGTGCCAGGAGCGGAGTCGATCCTGGTGTTTTTCTATACAGGTTATCGTACGATTGAGATTCCTGTGGGCAATCAGACAACGTTCGAGGTGTCGCTAGAAGAATCTCAGGAAGAAATAGATCAGGTGGTGGTGGTGGGTTACGGTACGGCTCGAAAGACGGGGTCTACTGTGGGAAGCATAGCGTCGGTCGGTAGTGATGTACTCGAGACGCGCCCGGTGAGTAACCCTCTTGAAGCATTAGGCGGCAGAGTGGCTGGAATGAGCGTGCTTAGTGGTTCTGGAGAACCTTCGGCGACGGCATCGATCACGATTCATGGCAATGGGTCGTGATCGGCCAGCTCGGCACCGCTATACATTCTGGATGGCGTGCCAGTGAGTTCGGGGACTATTCTGGCGATGAATCCTAACGATTTTGCGCAGGTGGATGTTTTGAAAGATGCATCGGCCACCTCAATATATGGGTCGCGTGCTGCCAATGGGGTTATAGCGATTACTACGAAACGGGGTAAAGCGGGAGAGCGCGGCAATGTGACCGTACGTTTTTCTTACGGGTGGTCCTCTCTGGCAAATATGGAATACTATAGGCGCCGTATGAGTTCGGAACAATTGCTTTCGTTTCGTCGAGAGCTGGGCCATTTATCGGAAGCGGAGGTTGCGCAAATAAAAAAGGATCATGGGGACACGGACTTTGATTGGGTGAATTACTATTACCGTCCCAAAGCACCGTTGCATCAGGGAGATATTACGTTTTCGGGAGCATCGAAAAGCGTGAACTACTACATATCGAGCGGATATATGAATAGTCTGGGGTTGCGTGCGAATTCTCGATACGATAAGTATAATCTTCGTACCAACGTGAATGCGAGGGTTGTTAATTGGTTGCGGATAGGGATTAATAGCGCGCTTTCTTACGATATTTCGAATCAAAACGATTATAAGGGCAACGCGCGCGAAGCGAGACCGCAAAGCATGCTTCCTTGGTACACTCCTTACGACGCGGAGGGCAACGAGGGGGAGAAGTACACGTATTTGGGTAGAGATGTGCCTACGCTTAAAACGGAACGAGAAAAATACTGGAACGATAGCAAGACCGTGGCCCTTACGGGTTCGGCGTACATTGAGATAGAGCCGATTTCCCATTTAACATTGCGTTCGCAGGTGGGAGTTGACGGTGGAGTTTCGTATGAAGATTATGGTTCATTACCCTCGCATTTTCTAAACGTTAAGAGCGGAGGATACAGGTACAATGGGACAAATCGGTATATGACAGTAAACGTTACAAATACCATAGAGTATAAATGGCTTTTGAAGGATAAACATAGCATTATTCCATTGTTGGGTCATGAGTATGTACGGTATGGAGGTGAGAATTACTATGCCCAAGGAAATAAATTAACGGATGACAGATTGCTTCTGCTCGGTGAGGCCCCGGCAGATAAGCGTAAGATAGGATCAGGCGCGGCGGCATACTGGTTTAACTCCTATTTTGGTAGGTTAGAATATAACTACGCAGACCGCTATTTTCTGGATTTGAGTATTCGTAACGATGCTTCGTCGCGTTTTGGGGCGAAGCATAGAAACGCCCTATTCTGGTCGGCTGGAGCGATGTGGAAAGCGAAAAATGAGCGCTTCCTCCAGGAGGTGTCGTGGCTAAACGAGTTGACTCCACGCGTGAGCGTAGGCACGAGCGGGAACGCCTCAGTGGGAAATTATACGCATCTGGCGACCGTGGGCACAATAACGAATTACGATGATCACCCTACTTACGGAGTAGGGAATTCTGGGAACGAGGAGTTGACATGGGAAAAACAGCTAAAGGTGACGGCGGGGGTGAAGGTAGGTTTTTTCCATATGGTTAGCCTTGATGTGAGTTTTTATAGGCGATTAACGACATCGATGCTTATGGACGTGCCTACGCCATACTATTTAGGCATATCGACGATAAAGTCAAATGTTGGGGCTCTCTCAAACACAGGTATGGATGTGGCATTGCAGGTGACCCCATGGCGAGACAGGGAGAAAGGCGATTACGTGTCGTTGTATGCAAACTACAACTATAATAAGGATCGTGTCGAGTCGCTGTGGAGCGGAAGAAAGTATTGGATTATGCCGAACTATAAGGTTGCGTATGCGGTAGGAGACCCGGTACAATACTATATGCCACTTTTCTACCGAATCAACCCGGATAACGGTAATCCTGAGTGGTATCTTCCCAACGAAAAGAATCCTGCAGTCATGACTGCGGATCCATCGCGTGTTGCAACGACGGCAGATGGATCTCCTAAAGATGCTTGGAATCAGGCGATAGGAAAAGATCGTTACCCGCACCATGTCGGCGGCTTTGGTTTAAGCGCATCGTACTTTGGATTTTATATGCAGGCGGACTTTAATTTTGTTGTGGGGAAGTGGATGGTGTCGAATGATATTTATTTTTTCAACAACCCAGTTAAGTTCCCTACGGCAAATTTGAGCAAAGAGGTAATCGACAATTATTGGACACCCGATAGACGAGATGCTCGCTACCCGCGTCCGGAACTGCAAGTTTGGAGTCCTTTTGACAGTCGAATGCTGTCGGATGCTTCGTTCCTCCGGATGAAGAATTTTACATTCGGTTATTCAGTCCCACGACGTTGGCTCGAGCGTACGAAGTATTTGTCATCAGTGAAGGTGTATTGCATGCTGCGGAATTTCCTCACGGTGACAAAATTTGATGGGCCTGACCCGGAGCCCAATAAGAATTTGACCTATGGTGGGAATCCTGCGACGCGACAGGTGATGGTAGGGTGTGAGGTTATGCTATTTTAAATGAAGGAGGAGAGCGATGAAAAAGAGAAATAATTTTTTTTGGCTTTGTCTCGTGGTTTTAAGCTTGCCATTTGCTAGTTGCCAGAAGGATCAATTCCCTGAGGGTGCGATTGCGTCGGGCCAGTCAATGCAAACCATAAATGATGTTGAGGCTTGGAGCTGGAGTTTTTTAAGTCGTCTGAGGTCGTTCCATAATGGGTCCTACTATACAGGGCCGGAAATACAGTGCGACATGGTGATTCCCGCATATAATTATGGTAATAGGGGGGGGCAATGTTTTCGTTTTCTTTTCTGCCATCGGCAGATTATCCTGCCGACAGCTATTACTACCATTATGTGGCAATAACAAACGTGAATTTCTTTTTAGGAAAGGTGGGAGATTATTCGGCTAAGGATGAGAAGGAGGAAGCGATTGTGAAGGAGGCAAAAGCGCGGGCATACTTTTTAAGAGCTTTTTGCTACGAGCGATTGCTGTCCTTATTCTGCCGCACGGAGGATCCATCTACACCGGGGCTGGCTTTAGTGACATCATATGATCCTGCCCAACGGGTATCAGGGAGAGCTTCACAGAAAGAAGTGTACGACTTGATTTTTAGCGATCTCAGAGAATCTGAGACGTTGCTTCGGGGATTGGGGCTTGACGGTAAGCCTTCGTCATCTGTTGTGACGGCAGATGCTGCGGTGGCGCTTCGTGCGCGAGCCAATTTGACGAAACTTGATTATAGTAGCGCAAAAGAGGCGGCCGATCAGCTTATCACGGGAGGGAAATATGTTTTGGAGAGCGATGCGAGTAAGCTAAAAAAGATGTGGCATGATGATGCCGTTTCGGGGGAGTTGATAATGATGTCTTTTGCGAAACGTCCTGGAGAGGTTCCGAACAGCAATAGTCTTTTTTATGCGTATAGCGCGGCGAACAAACTGTATAGTGCAGATTGGTATCCTCCGCAGTGGGTAATAGATCTGTACGATGCAGCTGATTTTCGTGCGGGCATTTATTTTGATGAACAAAAGGTGTCAGGACGAGGGGGAAAAAGTAAAATAAAGTTGATAGGAAAATATCCAGGCGCAGTTGATCTACGGAGTGATGCAAGCGTACCAAACGCGACGAACAGGCCAAAACCGTTCCGCATAGCAGAGCAGTATCTTATTGCAGCCGAAGCGTATTTTAAGCTTGGGGATGAGGCGACAGCGAAGGATCGGTTGAATGAGCTGCGCGTTAAACGTGGACTTGCTGCGACCACAGAGAGTGGTGATGCTTTGTGGCAGGAAATAAAATCGGAGCGTACGCGAGAGTTGGCCTATGAGGGGTTTCGGTTAAGAGACTTGCGCCGGTGGGGCGACCCCGTAGTGCGTAAAGCAGCGCAGCCGGGAGCATTCACGTACGTTGACAATATGGCAGATCCTGTTGGAAATAGGCATGAGGCTAGCGATCCGCACTTTGTGTGGCCAATCCCCATAAATGATGTTCTTGAGGGTGGGCTTCTGCAGAATCCGGGCTATTAAACTGTTGCCATTAGATATGGGCAGCGCGACATTACTGTCGCGCTGCTGTTTTTTTATGTGAGTTCCATTGAGATGCGTGTGCTTTGCGTAGAGCAATTTTGCTGCGCTGAGTAGAGGGTGCTTCTCGCATCGGAGTTGAACGTGATGCGCAGTATTTTAGGCAGACAAAAATTTTGACATGCTGCGTCTGCCTATTGGAGTTGCCCCGCTTTGCGTCTTCACCTTTTTTCGTGCTGCGGAATAAAGTTGGCCTCTATTTGGGTGTAAGGTTTTAAATTTTATTTAAATTTCAATATAACTGCCTTTTATTTCGATCTAAGCGTTTTTTTAGAGGGATAGCATTTTTTCTGATGCTATGCATTCTTTTTTCGAAGATTCTTTGCAGGTGAACTAGGTTCTTTCTGTAAGAATGAATTACTCTTTCTGTGGCCTGTCCGTGGAGTGCATCATGGATAGAGGGAGGCGGAAAGAAAGGTATGCTATTGCGGTGCAATGGGGTTTGAATAGAGAGGCAAGATGGAATAACAGAGATATCGAAGGCGTTGGGGCGCCTGATTGGTTCCCCAACGATATGTCCGTGTGTGGGTTGCGTTGTTTCAATGTGGAGTTGTTTGAATCGTATGGTTGTGACGAAAGGGCTGCGGTCGATCGTCTTATTAAAGAGAATAGTTGTGAGATTGAATGTTTTTGTTTTGGGGAATGGGTGTACGATAATGAGGTCTAAGAAACCATCCGAGATGTTAGCATTTGAAGCAATTATGGCATTATTGCCGAATTGGGAGGCATTCGCGAAAGTGACCATAAGAGCGTCAACCTCCATGTCTTGACCGTCAATATTAATTGAGCTCCGATTCGGCGAGCCAAAGGTCACGAACATGCCGATAAAAGTCGTAACCATCTGCGCGAACGCCACGCCATCCAGAGGAGACACCACGATATCGGTCGGGAAACTAGCCCTCTAAGTGCTTAGGAAGCGCAACGCACCATGGCCGCACCAAAGTCGCATCAAAGTCGGATTTCCCCCGAGAAATCCAACTTTGATGCGAACCGAATGCAAAATTAGAGGGAATAGTACCCAAAGGATGCGCGCCCTAGCGGCAGGCGCACGACTATACTTCGCGGCAGGCCATCCCGCAATGACCATAGCTCCGGGTAAATCCGCACCGCTCAGGCCTCCATATGCCTTCCAAAGGCGCGATTCCCCGCGCCCTTGCCACCCCGCAACACCTCACCCCTGCGCTGCATGTAAAAGAAGGAAACTCTTCATTTTCAGACGCAGCTACCCCAAAATCGCCCACGGAAGGTCGCAACGATTCTCTCACCAGCAAGAGCAGGGCAATGAGCAAAAAAATGGGAAGGGCATCGCAAGAAGAACGCGCGCGGTAGCACCGCACCATGCGGGGCCTGGCGGCGCACGACCGGGACACCATGGGCTGGGCGTACGGGCTCAAGCTGCACCTCGCCGTCAACGCGGCGGGGAAATCATCCGGGCCGTGCTCACCCCGGCCAACACCGACGATCGGACTCCGCTGGCCCTCGAGGTCTTCCCCCGGAAGCTCTTCGGCCGGCCGGCCGGCGCCAAGGGGTACCTCTCGCAGGTCCGTTCCGATTGGCTCCGGGCGCGGGGGCCCCGACTGGTCACCGGGATTGAACCGAGCATGGCGCGCCGGGTG
>JABCPG020000102.1 GCA_013333195.2 Bacteroidia bacterium | reverse complement strand
GGAGGTTATTTAGCGATTGGTGTGCAGGAGCGTTTGGTGAATTTGCATAATTGCAGTAACTTTACACTATTTACAGAGCAAGAAAATATATATAGGAGAAGTTAGCGGGTGAGTAGCGCGTATAAGGTTGTGGCGATAGGGGGATCTGCCGGGAGCTTTCAGGTGGTGGGACGGATATTGCAAGGTTTGCCGCGTGGATTTTCGCTGCCGTTGCTGCTTTGTCTCCATCGGCTGAAGCACGTTCGCTCTGGGTTCGTGGAGGCATTGTCGCAACGGTCAGTGCTCCCGGTGGTGGAGCCGTACGATAAGGATGTAGTTCGAGAGGGAGTGGCGTACATTGCCCCGGCGAATTACCATATGTACGTGGAGGTTGGGGGGCGTTTTGCGCTGTCGGCGGAGGGGATGCTTAACCACTCGCGCCCGTCGATAGATTTGACGTTCTATTCAGTGGCTCGCACGTACCGAGATAAGGCGGTGGGGATAGTGCTGTCTGGTGCGAATCGGGACGGCGCGGCAGGCCTTAGCTACCTGAAGCGTTTGGGGGGAGTGGCGTTGGTGCAGTCGCTTTCGGAATGCGAGGTTCGCACCATGCCGGAGGCGGCGAAGGAATGTACAGATCTGGATGGTGAGCTTCGCACGGAGGAGTTAGTAGAGTATTTGAAGAGTTTGTGCTAGAAGTGGGAGTATGAGACTTAAGCGAGGGATACGAATAAGGCCGAGCCTAGGGATGGTGGCTTTGACGGTGGTGCTGATGTCAGTGCTGCCGTTGCTGGTGTACAATAATGCGTTTCGTTTGGGTTGGTCGTACTGGCTTTCGCTGGTTTTGGGTTTGCTGGTGGTCCTGCTATCCGTAGCGACGTATATGTCGTATCAATCGCTTCGCGCGCGCTACGAAGAGGAGTGGCGTTTGGCGCGTAAGATAGAGGTAGAGAGGGACAGCCTGCGGGAAGAGAAAGCGAGGCGCGAGGAGGCGGAGCGCAATTCGGAGCAGGAGCGGTTGGCGCAGGAGCAAAAGCGGGGATCGATAATCCATGAGCTGCAAGGCGCGGATTCGAACGCGTTGGCGGGTTCATATTTTCAGATAGTGGGTCGGGAGTGGGAGTTAGTGCAGGGAATAGAGTACCGGAGACGCGGTCAGGAAGAGCGCTTTGAGCTGGGGCCAGCGTACGCATTCGCCTCTATTGGGGAACCGATAAGTAGCTTTGCACTAGGCGAATCGCTGACGGGTCAGACGATCGCGAATGGGAAGTCGCTGTATGTGGATGATATTCCCGCCGACTATTCAATAATAGTGTCGGGTTTAGGGCGTGGAGTTCCGACGAGCATACTGATAATACCGTACGGCGGTGCAGAGGAGGCGGTGTGGGGGGCATTTGAGCTGGCGTTTTTCCGCCCGTTATCGGAAGACGACCGGATGCTGCTAGAAGCGTTGACGCGGGCCTACGCGGCGGCATTTATAAAGTTAACGAGCGCAAAGGAGTAGGGGGAAAGGGCATGGGATTAGATTTGCTGAACATCATAAAGAGGCGGAGCGTTCAGGTAGGGCTGCTGGCCTTTGCGGTTGGGATTTTTTTCGTGTTTATTGGGTGGGTGGTGAGCGCGTACTATTCCGAGGTACGGCTGACGCTAGGCGGGATAGCGCAGATACATTCTGAGCAGCCGGGGCTCTACTTTCTGGATGTTTTCCCATTGCTATGGAGCGTTTTTTACGCGTGGCGCTACCACCAGGAGCGTCGTCGCGAGGATGCCTTAAGGCTCAATCTAGAGAGAAATGAGCGTGCGATAGCGCGCAATGCCCAGTTTGCGAAAGAGATAGGAGAGGGGAATTATCAGGTTGCGTTTGACGTTGAGGGGGAGTCGGATGTGCTAGGGGCCTCGCTGCTAAGAATGCGTGACAATCTGGTTGAAACGAACCGTAAGGAGACGGATAGCAACTGGATAAGCAAAGGAAAGGATGCAGTGGCGTACGTGCTACGATTGCATAATAGCGTGGAGCAGCTGTCGTTGGAGGTGCTTCGTAAGCTGGTTGAGTATATAGATGTGGTGCAGGGGGCCCTGTACATTTACGATGAGAAGGAGGGGGTTTTAAAGAGTTTAGCGACGTACGCCTACGCGCGGGAGAAATACATGCGGCGTACGTTTCGGCTCGGCGAGGGGCTGCTAGGAGAGTGCGCGTACGAGCGGCAGATAGTGTATCGCACGGAGATACCGCCGGATTACGTAACGATATCGTCGGGGATATTGGGCGATCGGAAGCCGAAGAGCCTGCTTCTAGTGCCGTTGGTCACCAATGATATGCTGCAGGGGGTTGTGGAGTTCGCATCCGTTCGGGATGCCTTTAGCGGTCGGGATATCCGCTTCCTGTCGGAGGTTGGCGAAATAATCGCGCGCACGGTATACAATCTTAGTATAAGCCAGCGGACTGAGAAGCTGCTGCATGAGGCGCAGCACATGACGCTGGAGCTTCAAAAGAATGAGGAGAAGCTGCGTCAGAACGCAGAAGAGATGCAGCGGACGCACGAAGAGCTTGCGCACGCCAATGTTCGGCTGGAGGTGAAGATTAAAGAGGCGGAGAATGCGCAAAGGTTGCTACATTCGTTGCTGGAGAATGCGTCGGAGGTGATAGCGATTTACAATGAGCAGTATCAGATAACGTACATCAGTCCATCGGTAGTGAAAATACTAGGGTACACGCCTGATGAGATGATGGATGGGAAGGATCATGAGCGTTTGACGCAGCAGGGGCAGCAGCAGCTAAGACGGATGTTCGATCAGCTGCTGGAGTCGCCCCGGGTGCCGGTGACGATTCAGTACGTATTCATGAAGAAGGATGGTCAGAAGGTTTCGCTGGAGGCAACCGGGCGGAATATGATTGACGATCCGGCCATAAAGGGAATAATTTTGAATTCCCAGGATATAACGGAGCGCTTGCGAGCCGAGAAGGAAGAGCGTATCAAGAGCCGGATGCAGTCGCTTTCGGAGAATTCTCTGGATATGATAATCCGCCTGAGCCTGGATAGGATATTTCACTACGCGAACCCTGTGGTGGAAAAATATTTGGGCCTAAAGCCTGGGGAGCTGCTGAACCGCGAGTTGGACGAGCTGGATATTCCTGAGGTTCTTGCCGAGGCATTCGAGCGGTCGATAGATAAAGTTAAGGAAACGAAGAGCAAGTGGGAAGAGGAGGTGAGCGTGGAGATAACGGGCGGAGCGGCGACGCTGCGATTAACCGCCATTCCGGAGTTTCAGGAAGAGGTGTTGGAAACTGTGCTACTGGTAGGCCACGATATCACCGAGGCGAAGCGTATAGAGCAGGAGATACAGGATAAGAATCGTAAGATTAAAGATAGTATCAACTACGCGCAGCGCATTCAAGGTTCGATATTGCCGGATATAAAGGTGATTCAGCAATACTTTCCTCGGTCGTTTATGTACTATAAGCCGCGGGATGTGGTGAGCGGAGATTTTCCGTGGTTTTTCAAGAAAGATGACTATTTGTATATAGCCGCCGTAGATTGCACGGGGCATGGAGTGCCGGGAGCATTGCTGTCGTTCATTGGTTTCTTCACGCTGAATAATGTTGTGGACCATGATGCTAGCTACTCCGCGGGAGAGGTGCTAGATATGCTTCATGCTGGGGTTCGCAAGACGCTGCGTCAGGATCGCCCGGACGCGGAGGCGCGCGATGGTATGGATATAGCGCTATGCAAGTATGCGCCGAAGACGCACGAGCTGGAGTTTGCTGGGGCGCATAGACCGTTGTACTATTTACGTGGGACGGAACTGACAGAGTATAAGGGAGATCGCAAGGCGATAGGGGGTATTCCGCATGAGCAGATGAAGGAAGAACCGTTCACAAACTATAAAATAGCCGTAGAGCCGGGCGATAGGATTTTCTTTTTTTCGGATGGGTTGCCGGATCAGCTTGGTGGAGAAACCGGGATGAAGAAATATAGTCCGAAGCACATCCGTGAGCTTTTGGTGGAGAAGCGCGACCTTTCGATGCCGAAATTGGCGCAATTCATAGCGGAAGATTATAAAGAGCATCGCGGGCAACATAAACAGCTAGATGACGTACTACTTATAGGGATAGAGTTTTGAAAAGCAAAGAGGAGGTAAGCAGATGAAAGACGAACAACAGAGCGTGAAGAGCTTTCTGGATTTTGTATATAATGTGTATTCGCAGATGCAGGAGCGTGAGATTACGCTAGTGTATGAGGGTGAGATTACGCACCAGATAACGAAGGCGTTTACGTCGCTTGCGGAGATGGAGATGGCGAAAGAGGAAGAGGAGAGCACGGTGCAGCGCAAGGTCTTTCATGTGATGGTGGAGTGTTTGCAGAACGTGAGCAAGCACGCGGATACGCCGGGGTTGGCAGATTATAGGTACGCGGGGCGCGGGATTTTTTTGGTTAGCCGTGGTGAGAATCGCTACCACGTGATTTCCGGGAATCTGATAGAGCGAGAAAAGGCTGTTCGCCTTCAGGAGAATTTGGAGGCGTTGAATAAGATGAGTAAAGAGGAGCTGAATACGCTCTACAAATCGAAGATGCGGGAGGGGGCACTTTCGGATAAGGGTGGCGCGGGCCTTGGCTTCATAGATATTATCCGAAAGACGGGCAATCCCCTGGAGTTCCACTTTATGGACATAGATGAAACGCACCAGTTTTTTGTATTGACATCAACGGTAAGTCGCAAGTAGTGAAGAAATAAGGAAAAGAGACACAAAACATGGATACGATAAAGATATTAGGCACAGACGATACGCCATCGGTGACGCTCGATGCTGCGAATGATGTATTTGAGATATCAGGGCGTTCGCTGCCAGAGGATGTGGCCGCTTTTTACGCCCCGGTGCTTTCTTGGCTAGGCGAGTACGCGGGAAGCCCCAACGCGAAGACCGTATTTTCGTTTAAGCTGGTGTATTTCAACACGGCGAGCTCCAAGCTACTTCTGGACATTTTGATGAAGCTCGAAGAGATTAGCGAGGCAGGCCACGAGGTGCTCGTGAAGTGGTACTACCCGGATGACGATGAGGACATGGAGGAGGCGGGGAAGGAGTACGCGGAGATAGTTGGCATTCCATTTGAGCAGGTGCCGTACGAGGTGCAGTAGCTGTGGGGTGATGTACGCGGAAAGGGCTTGATTTTATCAGGCTCAAGTAGAGAGGATAAAAGGTTAGCGCGAAAGCATGAGCGAAGAGATACTAAGGGCCTTAATGCAGCTTTTTGCAATCATTGCAAAGCAGGATGATGGCGTTGTGACCGATGAGGAGCGTGCGTATGTGGAAAATTTCCTGCTCCAGCAGATCAATGCTGATTCTGCGAAGGAGTACATGGCTCTATTCGATCAATTTGCGGCCTCGACGGGGGAGCGGGGTGGTGTTAGGCAGCTGACTTCGGTCAAGGACTCGGTGAGGATTCTTGGGATATGCAAGAAGATAAATAAGACGCTAACCCAGAAGCAGAAGGTAGTGGTGCTGCTGCGCCTGTTCGAACTGGTGAATACGAATCGCAACTTCTCGGAGCAGCGCATGGGGATTATAGACACCGTTGCGGAGGTGTTTAAGGTTAGCGTTGAGGAGTACAATGACATTAAGGCTTTTGTTGAAGAGGATTCGCCGGAGGTTCTAGATCGGGGGAGTATACTTTTCATCGATTCGGAGGCGCCGCATGGGGCAGAGAGTAAACATATAGCGGCGGAAGCGCTTGACAGCCCTTTAATTGTGCTTCAGGTGAAGTCGGAGGACCTTTACTTTTTGCGCTACGCGGGGCACGAGGATATATACATGAATGGGCTTCCGCTGGATAATAGGCGAATATACCTATTCGCGAGCGGGAGTAGCATAAAGTTGCCCAAGGGGAAACCGGTGTATTACACCGATGTTGTGTCGCACTTTTTGGCGGATTTGAGCCTTACGCCGATATCGTTCGTGGTTGATAACTTGAGTTTTCGGTTTCCGAACGGAGAGCTTGGGCTTCACAATATATCTTTTCAGGAGGAGCATGGAAAGCTAGTTGGGATTATGGGGGCTAGCGGTGCGGGAAAGACTACGTTGCTCAATGCTTTGTCGGGTTCGGGCGAACCATCTGAAGGCGCGATTAGGATAAATGGGTTAAATCTTTACGAGGATACGGAGGCCCTGGAGGGTACAATAGGGGTGATTCCTCAGGACGACCTGCTTATCGAGGAGCTCACGGTGTTTCAGAATCTCTACTACAGCGCGAAGCTTTGCTTTAAGGACAAGAGCGAGGAGGAGCTAGAGAAGTTGGTAGATAAGACGCTGCAAAGCTTGGGCCTGCTGGAGCGAAAGAATCTGCGGGTGGGGTCTCCGTTGAACAAGATGATATCGGGCGGGCAGCGGAAGCGTTTAAACATTGCGCTGGAGCTTATCCGAGAGCCTTCGATTCTTTTTGTTGACGAGCCGACCTCAGGGCTTTCGTCGCGCGATTCGGAGAATGTGATGGATCTGCTTCGAGAGCTAACGCTGAAGGGGAAACTGATATTTGTGGTTATTCACCAGCCGTCGTCGGACATTTACAAGATGTTCGATGATATGCTGATACTCGATACGGGCGGCTACCTGATATATAGCGGGAATCCGGTTGAGGCTGTGATGTACTTTAAGCGTGCCGATGCGCAGGTGAATAGCGACGTGGGTGAGTGCCCGACCTGCGGGAATGTAAACCCGGAGTTGATATTTAACATTATAGAGGCACGTGAAGTTGATGAATTCGGCCGGTACACGACGGAACGTAAGGTGCAGCCTGAACGGTGGGAAGAGCGGTACCGTAAGGAGATACGGCCGGCGGCAGTTGAAGAGCAGAAGACCCCCCCGCCGAGGACGTTGAACCTTCCGTCTAAGCTAAAGCAGTTTTTGATATACACGGCTCGTGACGTAACCTCGAAAATCAGCAATAGGCAGTACATAATCCTGAACATGTTGGAGACGCCCGTGCTGGCGTTTATACTTGCGTACGTGATTCGCTACATCCCGGATCCGAATTCGAAGGTGTACGTTTTCCGCGACAACGAGAATATCCCGATATACATATTCATGGGGCTAATCGTTGCCCTCTTTATAGGGCTGATGGTCAGCGCCGAGGAGATATTTAAGGATCGTAAGATACTAAAGCGGGAGAAGTACCTAAATCTGAGCAGGGGGTCATATCTACTGAGCAAGGTGTTCATACTGCTTGTGCTGTCGGCGATACAGACGTTGACCTTCGTGCTAATTGCGAATTCCATTTTAAGCTTGCGGGGGCTGAATTTCGAGTACTGGATGATACTCTTCGCGACGTCGGTGTGCGCCAATCTGATTGGTTTGAATATCTCCGCGACCTTCAATTCCGCCGTGACGGTTTATATCGTAATCCCGCTGCTGATGATTCCCATGATGATATTGTCGGGAGCTATGTTTTCGTTTGAGAAGTTGAATCGGGCGGTAGGAAGTTTTAATCGGGTTCCTTGGATCGCGGATTTGATGCCAACGAAGTGGGGGTATGAGGCGCTCGTGGTGCTGCAATTCAAGGACAATGAGTTCCAAAGATATTTTTACAATATTGAGAAGGCGGAGCGGACGGCCAACTATAAGACGGTGTACTACATCCCGGAGCTGGAGAAGCGCGTGCATTACTGCATCGATAATTTACAGGCTAAAGATGATGTGGAGGTTAGAAAGAAGATGGAGGATGCTTTAGCCGTACTGCGCCATGAGCTGTTTCTTGAAAGTGCCCGTGAAGTCCCTGAGATTCCGTACGCCTATTTGGATTCCTTGCGCATAAACAAGGCGGGAGAGGTGTCCCTATATGAGACGCTGGGCTACCTGGAGGAGCTGAAGGATCATTATAGCAAGATTTTTCAGGAAAACAATCAGCAGCGGGATGCGATTGTTACCCATTTGATGAAGAGCGACGCTGCTCTTTACGAGGGGAAGCGCGCGGCCTACCATAATGAGAGCATTTCGGACCTAGCGTTGAAAGTTTTTGAGAAGAATAAGATATTGCAGTATGGCGATGAGTTGGTCCAGCAGTACGACCCGGTGTACCGGGACCCGGTGCCGAGAAACTTTTTAGATTTTCGCTCCCATTTCCTAGCGCCGAGGAAGTATTTTGCGGGTCGTTACTTCGATACGTACGGTTTTAATCTGGTAGTGATATGGAGTATGTCGTTGGTGCTTTATGTCATGCTGTATTTTGAAGCGTTAAAGAATCTGGGAAAGGGTTTTCAGTGGGTGAGCGGTTGGGCGCGGGGGCTGTTTAAGAAAGTGAGGAAAAAAAGTATACATTAGCGGAGTGTAATAAATCTTGAGTAGAAAGCTATGAGGTTCAGAATGAGAGGCATGCTATTGATTGCGCTAGTCGGGGTGGTACTACTACCCGGGTGCAGTCGGTGTTCGAATTCAGGGGTTGATGCGAATTTTGATATTCCGGATTCGTTGGGAACCAAGGCGCCGGTGGTACGGGAAGGGGTTCTTGGGGAGATGGTGGAGAATATATCGTCGCCTGTTGAGACGGCGGCGCTTATAAAGCGCTTGAAGGTTCCATTCGACAAGGATTTGCTGGTGCCAACGAATGCCGCGTCGAATTTTAACACGAATTTTCAAAAGGCGTTGGGGCTGGGGTTGTACGGCACGGATCTTGGTTATTTAAACATGTATGAGAAGACGTCTGAGGTCCTCAGCTATATATCGGTGGTGAAGGACTTGGCTGACGGGATACAGGTAGGTCAGTTCTTTGATTTTTCTAGCCTAAAGCGCCTAGCGACGAATAATGAGAGCTTGGATTCACTTATTGTAATTTCGCAGCAGAGCTACAACGGCATCGATAAGTATTTGCGGGAGACGAATCGTTCTTCTCTGAGTATCGTAATTGTGGCTGGCGTTTGGGTTGAGGGGATGTACCTTGCGACGCGCGTGGCGCAACAGACCAAAAGCGAACAGATGGTTGAGACGGTTGCGGATCAGAAAGTTGTGCTGGGGACGCTGCTCCCACTGCTGAGGATGTATGAGCATGATTCCAACATTAAGGAGCTGGCAGACAAGATAGAATCGCTTAAAAAGCTTTACGATAGGGTGAAGATAACCTACGAGAAGGGTGAGCCGGAAATGCAGGAGAAGGACGGAAAGATTACTTTTGTGCAGAAGGATAAGCAGTTCATAGAGGCCTCCCCTGAGCTCATGGGTGAGATTATGGCGGGGATTATTTCGGTGCGAAATGGAATGATAGCGAAGAATGAATAGGAGGAGAGGATGATGAAGAGGCAAATTGTTGTTTTATTAGCGTTTGCAGTCCTGTTGATGTTGCCGTTGCCCTCTTGGGCGCAGACGGAGGATGAGCTGCTGGATATTTGCGGAGCAATAGCTGGCCCGGAGGCGACGTATCTGCGCGATTTTAAGATTCGAATCGACGCTTCGGATCCGCCCACGGTGCAGAGGTATCCGATTATTCTGAAGAAAGGGAATAAATATCGGTTTACGATAGCGAGTTCCTCGGATTATGATGGCGTTTTGAAGCTGGAACTGTACGATAGCAATCGTCTGATGGCTACGACGTACAATCAGGCTACTGGGGCCGACTACGAATCGATCGATTGGGTATGCTCGAAAACAGGTGCGTACCATCTGTTCTATAGCTTTAAGGATGGAAAGGCAGGGATGGGCGTTGGGACGCTATCCCTGGTAGATGCGGAGTAAGGACTGATATCGCGATTCTGGAAGCCGTTGTGTGGATGCGACACAACGGCTTCTTTTTATGTTTGCCGGTCTAATCAATTGTAAATTTGTAGCTTTAAGCGTATTCGGCCGTAGAAATTCTATGCTTTACGTATCAGTAGTACGGAAGTGCATGCTGGTGTCCATTTTATGTTTAGATATGCTGGGGATGGTATCGTCACTACATAAAGAGCGTAGATCCATTCGTCGTATTCTAGTTATTTTCGATTCGTAGCCCCTGGCGGGAGCTGCGTTTACAGGAATCCGGTTTGCGAGGCGGTCTGTCGTTGATATTAAAAAAGTTTTTGTGCTGATGTGGGGTGTGTAAGTCGTTTACGCTATCTTGCTGGTGGTGCAACAAAGCCTAACGATTTTAAGGGGCGTCCGCAATGAGGAAAGTCAGCTGGAAGGAGCTAAGATTAAAAGGTATTGCCTTGTTAGTATTGTCGTGCGATGCTATTGTATGTGGAAAAAAAGCTCGATAGGGTGTGTTTAGAGGAGGAAACTACCATCGTAACAATTTTATTGAGAGCGGATTACTAATATGAAACACAAAATTCCGCCATTCTTGCCCATTTTCTCTTTGAAATGGATTTCCTTTGTACTAAGCAGTTGGTTGGGTAGGCGAAAACAGTCTTCGCGCGATGGGCTGAGAGGATGTTTTGCCACTTGAAATTTGAAGTAAGCGCATTGCCGAGGGAAAACAAGCTAAAGTGTGAGCGGGTACGATCTCAATTGTCATACTCAGCAGTTGATGATAAGAGTTATCCTTCCTTAAATATAACCGTACGTTTTAGCGATAAGTGAATTAGTAAAATTCCGCCCTCGGCAATTTTTATGCAGCTGGAGCTGCCGGCTTCTGTTTCCGAATACTTCTTTCAGAGTTATACGATTGTTGTGCGTACGTATGTATGGGGTTGCGAGTTAGCTGCCTGATGCCTTATAGGCATGAGGACCATGATACCTACTCGAAGGTGGAGCAATCGCGGGTGGACTTTACTCCGTTCCTGTCTTGGGAGGTGTAGTCCGTACGTTGGTTCAAATTGAATGCCTTACCTAGACGATTTGCTTCTCGCGCCATTTAAAGGCATCATTATCACATCGTCTTGTGACATAGTTGCCTCTTAGCGATGCGGTTGTTGGATGTCGCTGTGGAGTAGCGAGGTGCGCAGTGCGTATGAATTCTTTAGAGTGTAGAAGCAGTGCATACCATTTTATGAGTATAATTCTGTTTCCCCTTCCCCCTCAGGCCTTTGGCTGTTAGCTTTCCGATTTTCACGTTTTCTCCTTCTGTAGTTCAAAAAATTTATATAAATTGCGATGCGAAACGGGAGGGCGATGAATCTTACAGTGGCGATTAATGGTTGAAAATAAGATTTGGAACCTTCGCTGTTTGATTTTGCAAATATTGTATGTTCCCGGTTGATGGTTGGCTAATTGCGTCTTAATGCCTGTATGCGGAACCATTCTTTAATTGTAGGTGTGACTTTATGTCGGTGCCTAGTGGCGTTGGCGGCATGCTGTTTGGCGTTATGTGGCGCACGGGTGCAGGGGCAGCAGCTGGGTAGAGGCATTGTGGATTCATTGCTACGGGAGGCTGGGCATGCGGAATCTTGTGCAGCCCGGCTGGAGGCATGGGAAAGTCTCTGCAACTGTTATTACGTTGGTAGAGATTCCATTTTGCTACTAGGCGCGCTTTCCCAAATGGAGTCCACGGCAAGGAACTGCGGGGATGTCAGCAACTATTTGTACGCGCGCATGTGGAGATTGACATGCTACTATAACTATTCGATGCGCGATTCTTTCTTCATGATGTGCGATGAGTCGTTACGACTATTTACGCGGTACAAACAGGATCGCTTTCGTTATGAGGTGTATCGTCTGCGTATTCAGTATTACCTTTTTAACAATGAGCTGCGCAATGCGCTTAGAGAGGCAGAGTGCGTCGTGCGTATGGCGAATGACGAGGGGGAGGGCTATGGATTAGGGGTTAGCCATTTTTGCTTGGGCGATGTCCTGCAAATGCAATATATGTATGAAACGGCTGTTGAGCACTACTCTGAGGCGCTTAACTATCTAAGTAAAGATGCGTATGAGCATATTGAGCTACGGTTGCGTTGTTTCGAACGGTTAGCGGATTGCTACGCAACGGCTGAACGGTACGAACGTTTGGATTCTCTCAATCGGTTGTGGAAGAAAGAGTTCGAGGACCATGGTATCGATATGTACGACGATTCGGCGGATAATCCCTGGAGAGTCATGCTTGGGTATTTTTACCTTTCGCAAGCGCACTACCATCTGGAGAGTGGTGGTTTAGAGGTAGCGCATAAGTTTTTAGACACGGCGGAACGTTTTATTGCCGGCGAGGAGTTGATGCTTGTAGAGCAGGAAGCTTGGTATAAGAAGGCAGGCTTATACGACTCGGCGCTCGCTAAAAATGACAGATTGTTAGCTAAAGCTTCCGGTGCGGATTTGGCGCGCAGTGAGTTCGACCATAAGCAGGCGCGTGCGCAGATTCTTTTCTCTATGGGTAATTTTCGAGAGGCTGCGCGGCTTTACGATTCGCTGCTCTCAGAACGTAATCTTATTTTCAAGGCGACGGCGATACGGTCGACGATGGATCTTGCCTCAATGCTGGAGGCGGAACGCACCCGTAGGGCTGAACTAAAGGGCACGCTGTATCTATTTATTGGAGGCACCCTTGCGGCATTCTGTGGTACGTTGGCTTTAACGTTTCTATATGAAAGCCGAAAGACGCTGCGCAAGAATAGGATGCTGGTGGAGAAGGTGGAGCGATTAGAGCTGACGCATGGGGCGATTAGCGAGTTGCAGCGCCAGCAAGGGTTTCAGCGGGCTGAGAGTAAGGAGCATGAGCTTTATGAACGTCTCGAACTCTTGATGCGGGAACGCCATCCCTACTTAGATCCGCGGCTAAATAGGGATACGCTTGCCCGTGAACTATTTACCAACACGACCTATCTCGCCAATGCCATCAAGCAATTCCGGCCGGGCGTTACCGTGGGGAGTTATATTACGCAGTGGCGCGTTACGTACGCCGCGCACTTATTGCATATGAGTTCTCTCCGAATCAACGAGGTTGCGAGGCAGAGCGGCTTTGTGTCGAGAGTAACCATGAATAGGGCATTCAACGAATGCTACGGCATGTCGCCCAGTGAGTATCGGGAAGCGCTTCATAGCGATTCACGCGGGATGTCTAGGGGGGAGCCTTTACCGGGCGGGGGAGGCGCAACGAGTACTAATTCTGCGCGTACGTGAAGTATAGGTACACATCTATGCCGAAGAGTACTAGTAAAAAGCTTATTTGGTGTCCGAAACCAAAGGCGTTAAGTATTGCTACGGTTGCAACGATGAGGGTCAAGGTCATGCGTATTGGTTCTTTCCTACACTCAGGCCGTCGAATGAGTTGGATGATGCGATACCCCGAGTAGAGGAGGAGGGTGAGGAGGCCAATCGTTGTGCCGATTCGGTTCGACCAGAGCATGGTAAGTACGCTGAGGGCAGCCCCTACGCATCCGGAGAGCACAACGTTGCGTTCCGGATGCCCGCTTAGATATTTATCGATGCTCTGTGCCTGTTCCATTGTCGCTTAGAATATAGATAGGCGGGTGCGAGTGGTAAACTCCTCGAGGAGGTCGATGCCCAGTGCCGAATTGCCTAGTTCGTTCAGGCCTGGCGCCCATGTGGCAATCGCCAGATGGCCGGGGATTACGCCGGCGATACCGCCCCCAACCCCGCTCTTTGCCGGAATTCCTACCCGAAAGGCAAAATCCCCGGCTTCGTTGTAGAGTCCGCTCGTGAGTAGAAGGGCATTGGTGCGTTTCGTTTGGCTTGGAGTCATTTCTGCTTTGCCCGTGAGCGGGTTCTTGCCGCGATTCGCGAGGAATTGCACGGCCTGCACCAGCTGCGCGCAGCTCATGGTGATTGAGCACTGCATGAAGTAGAAACGTAGCAGCTCAGGCACAGCGTGGTGAATATTTCCAAAGCTCTTCATGAGATATGCTAGCGCGGCGTTTCGATTGCCGTACTCCAGCTCGGAGAGAAACACCTCCTCATCGTATCCTATCGATTCATCGCCTGTTAAACGGTGAAGAAATTTGAGAAGTTGCTGCATCGGGTTGTCGTAGTCGGACATGAGCATGTCTGATATTACCATTGCGCCCGCATTGATAAAGGGATTTCGCGGAATTCCCTTTTCGGCCTCAAGTTGGAATAGGGCGTTGAACGAAGTCCCGGAAGGTTCCTTACCCAACCGCTCCCAAATCGTTTCTCCCCGTTGCGCAAAGGCCATAGCGAAGGTGAAGAGCTTGCTAACGCTTTGGATAGAAAAGCGCATCTGCCAATCGCCGTATCCGATGGGCTTTTCATCGAGCAGTTGAAGCGATACGCCGAAGTGGGAGGGTTGCACCTTGGCGAGCGCGGGGATATAGTCGGCCACTTTACCGCGCTCTTCGCTCTTAGAGAATTGTTCGTAAAGATCCTGAAGGATTGCGTTAAACTCGGCTGCATCGCGGCACGCTCCGTCGTTCTCCGCCATGCTATATCTCTTGTCCATGGATAAATGTCCTCTCGACTAATCTGGCAGTGTACGCGTAGGGGAAATATTCGTAGTTCTCCATAGGCGTGGTGATAAACACGTTGGCCTCCTTGCCGCGGCAGATACTCCCATGGGTATCGCTCAGCCCCATTGCGTAGGCTGAATTTATCGTGGTGGCGTTGATTGCCTCCTCGGGGAGTAAGCGTAGCTTGATGCAGCCCAGCGACACGATGAATTTCATGTCGCCGCTAGGCGAAGAGCCAGGGTTGTAGTCCGAGGCCATCGCGATTGGTAGCCCCGCGTCGATCATTCTACGTGCTGGCGGATTCTCCATCCCCAGGAAGAAGGCTGCCCCCGGGAGGAGTGTCGGCATGGTGTCGGATGGCAGTAGCACCGCGATCTCCTTGTCGCCCGTGTGTTCTAGGTGGTCTACCGACAGCGCCCCATACTTAACTCCCGTTTGAATCCCGCCGGAATTCGCCAGCTCGTTCGCGTGGATCTTAGGCCTTAACCCGTACTTGAGCCCCTGCATAAGCATGCGTTCCGTCTCCTCTGTGGTGAAGAATCCGGCATCGCAGAACACGTCGATGAAATCTGCCAGTCCCTCCCCCGCCACGCGCGGAATCATTTCGTTGATAATTAGGTCAACGTACTCATGCTGCTTCCCTTTATACTCTAGGGGCACCGCGTGTGCCCCCAAGAACGTGGCGCGTACCGTCAGCGGGCTTGTTTCGCTGATGCGACGTATCACACGTAGCATCTTCAGCTCGTCTTCAGTGTTCAGCCCGTAGCCGCTTTTTATCTCCACTGCGCCTGTGCCGCGGTGCGCAATCTCCACTATGCGTTGCATGGCGCTCTCGTACAGCTCGGCTTCGCTTGCCTCGTGTAGGCGTTTCGCCGAGTTGATGATACCACCGCCGCGTTTGGCGATCTCCTCGTAGGATAGCCCGCGGATTTTGTCAACATATTCAATCTCTCGGCTGCCAGCGTACACCAAATGCGTGTGGCTATCGCAGAAAGCGGGGAACACCATACCCCCCTGCGCGTCGATGCGCTTCGCTATGCCCGCTTGGGGGGCCTCTTCCCTTGGCCCGAAATCGGTAATTTTGCCATCTTCCATGAGAAGGTAGGCGTTGTCTAGAGTCTCTAGATGCGCCATTGCGGCGCCGGCTACCCACCTTTTTGGGGTGTCAGTTTCTACTTGGATGAGCTTCGCGATATTCTCTACTATGGTCGTTGCAGCCATGTCCCATCACCTAATTGTTTGTACGGCAAAGATACTAAAAAGCTTTGGCTTCTACTTTCTGTACCTATGCGTTTGCCCATGGGATTGCGCGTAGCGTCTGCGTGCGTGGCGCTATGTTTCTCGTGGCAGATGCGTATGCGTTGGGTGCTGCGTCGCGCATTACGTCCGTTTGCTTAGGATGTCACGATAGCTTTGTGGCGTGCATGCGCATCGTTTATGCGTTTACGGGTGTCCGGCTGGTGGGGGGGGCTTACGCTATTGGTTTAATTTGTTGTACCTTTGCGCCTCAGGAAGTGGTGGTTTGTGCAGAATTCTTTCGCTACGCGCTGGTTGCTTTTTGCGGGGAGGTAAGTGGGAAGCGTGGCGGGTGTGCCTTTCCGGGCTCTGGTGTTTGGGGCTTTGCGTATGCTGGTGGTGGTACACGTGCGTTGCCAAACCGCTGCTCTTTTCAACTTTACAGCTGTAAATCATGGTAAAGCAAAAACGTACCCCCTCCGAGCATGGTGCGGGGAAAAAGTATCTTTCGAAGAAGATTTTAGATTATATGGCCCTTCATGAGGGCGAAACGGTGGACTATAAGGCCATCGCGAGGGCCTTGGGTATCCGGGATAAAAGCACGCAGCTGCTAATCGGCGCCACGTTGCAGGAGCTTGCTGATAGAGGGGTGCTCCATATGGTTGCCCATGGTCGCTACATGCATGCGGCTACTGCTGATTACATCGAGGTCGATGTGCGCCTCAATCGTAAGGGGGATGCCGTTGCGACTCTCGACGATGGGAGGGAGGTGTTTATCCCCGCTGAGAAGGCGCTGCATGCGCTCGATGGGGATACGGTGCGTATCGCCACCTATTCGAGCCGTCGGCGCTACGGCGCGCTGGAAGGGGAAGTCCTCTCTATAGTTAAGCGGGGGCGGTTAATTTACGCTGGGGTTATTCAGATGTCGCGTGATGCTGCCTTTTTTGTGCCTGACAACCGGCGTATCCCGGTAGATTTCTTTATCCCGATGGAGGAGTTGCATGGCGCTCGGCAGGGCGATAAGGTGGTCGTGGAGTTCCTTTCTTGGCCCATGAATGCCAAAAGCCCAATCGCTTCCGTGCGTGATGTCCTTGGTAAGAATGGGGATAATAATGCCGAGATGAATGCGATCCTGACGGAGTTCGAGTTGCCCTACGTTTATCCCGAGGAGGTGACGCTTGAGGCCGAGAGGTTGGATGGCGCAATTTCCGATACGGATCGTGCGGAGCGTAGGGATTTTACCGCGGTGCCTACCATGACCATCGACCCCGACACGGCCAAGGATTTCGATGATGCGATTTCGTTCCAGCGTTTGCCGGATGGGCTTTATGAGGTGGGAGTGCATATCGCGGACGTCACGCACTACGTAAAGCCTGGTTCCATCATTGATGCCGAGGCCTACAATCGGGCAACGTCCGTTTATCTAGTGGATCGCACCGTGCCGATGCTTCCCGAAAGGTTGTGCAATGGCATCTGTTCTCTGCGGCCCAATGAGGAGAAGCTTACCTTTTCTGTAGTTTTTAATCTCGACGAGCAGGGTAACGTTGCGGGGCAATGGGTGGGGCGGACTATAATCAAATCGGCTGCCCGATTCACCTACGATCAAGCGCAGAGCGCCATTGAGGGCGAGGAGTTCCCCCTGTCTGAGCCTATTCGAGTGCTTAGCGGCATCGCCCAGGCCATCCGCAAGCGCCGTTTTGAGAATGGGGCTGTCGATTTCGTGAGCGAGGAGGTTAAGTTCAGGCTCGATGGTAGCGGCAAGCCGCTCGAAGTCATCCCGCAGGTGAATAACGAATCGCATCAACTGATCGAGGAGTTTATGCTGCTCGCTAATCGTACGGTTGCTGAAATGTTCGGCGTGCCAAGGGATGGCAAGGAGCCTCGCCCATTCGTTTACCGGGTGCATGATCGCCCGGATGGGCAGAAGCTTGCGCAGTTCCTTAACGTTATGGCGGTGGTGGGGCATCCCTTTCAAGGCGATTCGGAGAACATCTCTAGCAAGCAGTTTTCCGATCTCGTACGTGCCGTGCGGGGTGAAAAGACCCAGCCGCTCATTGATTTCCTCGCGGTGCGGAGCATGGCGAAGGCAGTGTATACTACCAAAAACATAGGCCATTATGGCCTTGCGTTTAAGTATTACACCCATTTCACGTCGCCCATCCGGCGGTACCCCGACATGATGGTGCACCGCCTCCTCTCCGATCTTCTCGCGGGATTTCCACCCGCGAATCGGGGGGCGCTCGAGGAGCGTTGCGTTCATTCCTCGGAGATGGAGAAGCTGGCGGCCGATGCCGAAAGGGCTTCCATCAAGTATAAGCAGGTAGAGTACATGGCGCAGTTCATCGGCCAGCAGTTCGAGGGGATCATCTCTGGGGTTAAAGATTTCGGTTTTTACGTGGAGATCGATTCCAACAAGTGCGAGGGTATGGTTCGTCTCAACGACCTCACCGATGGGTATTACGATTACATCGAGGAGGAGTTCTCGCTGGTGGGGGGTAGGCCGAGGCGACGGCTTACCGTGGGTGATACGGTTACCATTCAGGTTGTCAAGGCTGACCTTGAAAATAAATTTCTAGATTTTCATCTTGTGGCGCATCAAGGGAAGCCGATTGAATCGCGGGAGGGTCGTTACGGTGAAAATCCGCGTGATTCCCGTTCTAGGGGGCGGAAGGGAGCGGGTGATTCGTCGCGCCGTGGTGGCGCAAAGGATGCGCGGGGTTCCTTCGCGAAGAGGGATGGAGGGCATCGGGAGGCTGGTCGTGGTGATGCTCGCCATGGGCAGGGGGCTTCCGCCTCGGAGCGCGGGAAGGGACGTCCGACCGGGGAGAAGCAGCACGGGCGCCTCGCCTCTCGCCGTCGGCGCGGGTAGCCGTGTCTTGTGGGTGGTTGCGCCTGCGCCTACCGCGTAGGATGGGGGGAGAAGCGGGGCTGCGCTGCGCCCAGGGGTAGCTCTTCGCGTTGAGGTTCTCCTTCTGCGTCTTTCATGCCGTGTTGCGCTAACATTCGAGGTTGCTAGAATTTCTGATCGGACTTCCCCTCACCCGGAGGGCGAAGGTCTGGCAGATTCTCTTGGTGTTCGCCTATCGGGGCATCCCTCTTGCATCGTTAGAATTATATGCCGTTACGTTTTACTCGCTATTAATTTATAGCTTTGTAGCCCATAAAGTGAAACGTTCATCCGATTTAGGCATGAATATTCCCGATTTGGGCTTTAGGCTTCCGATGCGGATAGGGGCGATTCACGTGGCAAAGTAGTTTGTGGGGGGCCATGCAACACACCAATACGCACATCTTCACCAATAGGGATGAGAATACGCTGATAAAGGAGTTCCAGGGTGTTCTGGAGAACAACCGGCAGATTCGGAACCTCGATGCCGTCGTAGGCTTTCTACGTGCATCCGGTTATTTTTCTCTTCGCCCTTTCCTCGACAGCATTGGCAGGGTCAGGGTTCTCATTGGTATAGATGTGGACAGGTATATTGCAGAAGCTGTTCGGCAAGGTAGGCGCTTTTTTAGTGCGGGGGATGATGTCAAGCGCGACTGCCTTGACCTGATTCGCAAAGATATTGAAAGCTCCAGCTACAGAAAGGATGTCGAGGACGGCATGTTCCAGATGGTGCGGGACCTTCTTGACGGTAGGTTGGAGGTGCGAGCGCACCCAACGAAAAGGATACATGCCAAAATATATGTGCTCTACCCTGACGGTTTCAACCAGTACACTCAGGGCGTGGCCATAACGGGTTCTAGCAATCTATCGGGCAATGGGCTTGGCATCACCGAAGAACGCCAGTACGAGTTTAACGTAAAGATGACCCAGCACGAGGATGTGCAATTTGCGAAAGATGAGTTTGATAGGTTGTGGGAGGAGGCCGAGGGGTGTGAGATTACGGCTGGCGACCTTAAAATCTCGATGGGGCATACGTACCTGAAAGGGGATGTTGCTCCTTACGATCTTTATATCAAGATGCTTATGTCGTATTTTTCCGGTCGTGTGCTGGAGGCCGACAGCGATTCCCTTTTTGATATGCCAGAAGGGTATTCCAGGTTTGACTACCAGGTGGATGCGGTTGTCGAAGGGTACCAAAAGCTCATGCGCTACGATGGCTTTTTTCTTGCCGATGTGGTTGGTCTGGGTAAGACGATCATCGCCACTATGATTGCAAAAAAATTCCTGATGGAGAATGGTGCCGACCACACTAAGATCCTCGTGGTTTACCCCCCGGCCGTTGAGCTGAATTGGAAGGCGACATTCAAGGATTTCGGGATTGACCGGTACGCAAAGTTCATTAGCTACGCCAGCCTAGCAAAGGTGCTCGATGGGACGGATTCTCGCTATTGGAATGCCGATGAGTACGACCTCGTGCTGGTCGATGAGGCGCACAAGTTCCGTAACAGTACGATCTCAGCCTTTGAGCAGCTGCAAGAAATATGCAAGATGCCGCGCGTGGGGCGAGGGAATGTGCCCGGCTATCGGAAAAAGGTGATGCTCATCTCGGCGACGCCTATGAATAATTCGCCCGCCGATCTTTACAATGAAATTGTGCTCTTTCAGGACCCACGACGTTGCACCATTGATGGGGTCGGGAATCTAAGTGCCTTTTTTTCCCCTCTCATCGATGAGTTCGAGGTGCTTCGAGCGAATCCAGGGGCGGATGGGAAAGATTTCAAGAGGCTATCTGAAAAGTTTCGTGACCGGGTGATTCGGCCTCTTACCGTCCGCCGAACGCGGACAGACCTCGCCGACATCCCACGCTATAGCAAGGAGCTGGAGGGCTTCCCGCGGGTGGGGCCGCCGGTAGAGAGTAGGTATGAATTGAATGAGCGCCTCGCCGACCTCTTTGAGCGAACCATGGTGACCCTAGTGGAGGGATTAACCTACGCGCGCTACCGCGCGATTGCCTACCTGAAGCCGCAGGTCGCCCAGGGGAGGTACGACAATGCGGAGAGCACCAGTAGCAGCTTGGCGGGAATTCGGAAAACGGGGCTTGTCAAGCGCCTCGAAAGCAGTTGCTACGCGTTTCAGATCTCTATCAACAATTTCCGTATCGCTAATCAGAATATGATCGACATGTTTAGAAGCGGTAAGATCCTCATCGCGCCCGACCTCGATATAAACAGCATGTTGAAAACTATGTCCGCTGAGGAGATTGAGGAGCGTCTGCAAGGGAAGGGCAGCGACGACCCCAGGAATGCCGTGTTCTGCGCGGATGACTTTCGCCCGGAATTCATGGAGATGCTATTGGCTGATCAGGAACTCTTGGATCAGATGTGGAGCGACTGGGGAAGCGTATCTGACGATGACGATTCGAAATTTGCAAAGTTTTATGGCTTACTAAAGCATGAGCTATTCAGGTTGGATAGGAATCCCGAACAGAAGTTGGTCGTCTTCTCTGAATCTGCCGATACGGTGCGCTACCTGAAGCGTCGCATCGGTAGAAAAGACGTTCTGGCCGTCACCTCCGATAATAGGGGGATGCTGTTCAATGCGATTAGAGAAAATTTTGATGCTAATTCTAAGGTAAGGCGAAACGATTATAGCATAATAATCACAACGGATGTCTTGGCCGAGGGCATTAACCTGCATAGGGCAAATGTCATCGTCAACTATGACACGCCTTGGAATGCTTCGCGCCTCTTGCAGCGCATCGGGCGGGTGAATCGAATCGGGGCGAAGGCAAAACGCATCTACAACTACGTTTTTTATCCATCGCGGGAGGGCAACCGGGAAATCAATCTTAACCAGATCGCGAGGAGCAAGATTCAAACCATTCTCTCCACTTTTGGCGAGGACTACCAGATCTATTCCCGGGAAGAAATCATCGACCCCAGTGAGGGTAAACTTTTCGATGAGAACTTTGACCGCAATCTTGAGCTCACATTTTACGAGGAGCTGCGTTCGCTCTACCTGACAAATCGTCGGGAGTACGACCGCATCGCGAGTCTATCGTTGCGGAGCCGCACGGGGCGTCGCCCGCTGCAGGTCGAGGGGGTAACGCTCTCCGGCGATTCGCTGGTGTTTCTCAAAACTAATTTCAGGAAAGCTTTCTTTCTCGTGTCCGATCGGGCGGAGGAAATCTCACCGCTCGACGCGTTGAAGTATTTTAGGGCGCTGCCCGACGAGCCGCCCGCGCCGCGAATCGCTGGGCATCATGAGCACATTGGGATGGCCCTGGAGCGTTTCCACGCAAATCGAAGCCTGGAAATACAGCAGGAAGAGCTATCTAGGGATAGCCGAAGGGAGAGGGGCGTGCCGGTGAACACGGCCATCAATCTGCTCAACCTTTTTATGGGTTGCATTGAGGATAGCGACGCGCGTCGAAAGGTGGAGCAGCTTAAGGTACTCCTCGATCGGGGTACTCTTGCCTGCATCGCGAGGCGGCTGCAGCGCATTCAGAGAGATTTAAGCGGCGAGCGCGCCCGCCTGACGCGGGAGGAGGCGTTGGGTATGATCCTCGAGATGGCGGAGCGGTTCGACCCTTACTACAGGGACGAGGAAGCCCTGCGCAATGGGAAAGAAACCGATGCGGAGATTATCCTTTCGGAAAGTTTTCAGTAGCACGCGCAATGTCCTATGCGTTACCGTGAAATCGTAGAATCCAGTTATCGGCGTGATGATTGGCTGGCGATGCTTAGCGATGTCTTCCATGGCAGGGCGGAGTTTCAGGCTGCTCCCCCCGAGGTACCGGTGGGGGAGCAGTTGGCCCGGCAAGCTCTGCTCCTGGGCATGGTGCCTCTGGCCGAGGGGGCGCGTATTGCCGTCTACGAGGTTGAGCTAGCCGAGGGGGTGCGCGTTGAGCGCAATCGCCGGGGCGTTCGCGAGTTGTTCACCGCCGACTGGCGCGCTCGCGGTTGCGCAGGGGCGCTTACGCTTGCCCATCGTCCTGGCGAGGATGCGCTGCGTTTCTCCTATGTCAGCGAGGGGTGGAAGTTCAACGAGCAGGGGCATCTCGAAAGGGTATCCACAGATACGCAGCGTTGCACCTACCTGTTGGGCAAGGCGGGCTGCGGTCGAACTGCTGCTGAGCAGCTCGAGGCACTGCGTAGTGCTAAGCCGCAGTCTCTGGCCGCGCTTACTGCCGCTTTTTCCGTGGAGCCGCTCACGCGGCAGTTCTACCGTGACCTTTTTGGGTGGTTTCAGTGGGCCGTTAGTCCCCAGGCAAACGTTTCTTTCCCCGATCTCCTTGCCGATGCCCCTAGCGAGGGCATCGAGACGAAGATTATCCGGCTAATCACCCGCCTTATGTTTGTCTGGTTCATTAAGCAGAAGGACCTCGTGCCCCATCGCATCTTTGATGCTGCTTTCCTCGCTACCATCCTGAAAGATTTCGACCCCTACAGCGCAACGGATGGTAATTACTACAATGCCATCCTGCAGAACCTATTCTTCGGAACGCTCAACCGCGCCATTGTGGATGAGAAAGGAAATTCACGGCAATTTGCTGCGTTGTCCTCGCGCGATGTTAAAACGCTCTATCGCTACGCGGAGATGTTTTCCATTGGCGAGCGGGAAGTCATCAATCTGTTCGCCGAAGTCCCTTTCCTCAATGGAGGCCTTTTCGAATGCCTAGATCGAACGCGACGTATCGATGGCGTTGAGCAGTGTTACAGCCACGACGGGTTCAGTCGTAACGCCCTGCGTTTGGCCGATGGCCGTTGGAAGCATCGCGCTACGGTGCCTAACAACCTCTTTTTCGAGCCTGAGAAGGGGCTGCTACCTATCCTAAGCCGTTACCACTTCACCGTTGAAGAAAATTCGCCCGAAGAGCAGCAGGTCGCGCTCGACCCAGAGCTGCTCGGAAGGGTCTTTGAAAATCTTCTTGGCGCCTATAATCCCGAAACCAAGGAAACCGCGCGCAACCAGAGCGGGTCGTTCTACACCCCGCGCGAAATTGTTAACTATATGGTTGATGAGTCGCTGGTGGCCTATTTGGGCGATTCCGATTTCACTCGATCGCTATTCCGAAGCGACTTCAGCTTGCGCCAGTCCGGCGCGCAGCAATGCAGGGCGGCTGCCGATAAATTACGAGCGCTAAAGGTGCTCGATCCCGCGTGCGGCTCTGGCGCCTTTCCTGTGGGGCTTCTTAATAGAATGGTTGAAATTTTGGAACGTATCTTCCCCGACGCGAGCGTTTACGATTTGAAACTTTCAATCATCGAGAACTGCCTTTACGGTTGCGATATACAGTGCATCGCTGTGCAAATCACGAAGCTTCGCTTCTTTATATCCCTGATATGCGATTGCGAGAGGGATCCCGCGAAGCCAAATTTCGGCATTCCAACTCTCCCAAACCTCGAAACGAAATTTGTGGCGGCTGATTCGCTCATCGCGAAGAAAAAAAGGTCCATGCAGCGCAATATCCTGGAGAATCTTGCGATTGAGCCAACCAAGAGCGCCTTGGAGGAGGTTCGCCATAGGCATTTCGCCGCGAAGGCCGCCGCGGAAAAGCAGCGGCTCCGGGAGGAGGACAGGGCACTCCGGGAGAAACTCGTGAAGCTTATTGCTGAGAATGACAGCTACCAACCGGAGGACGCTAGGCAGCTCGCGGCCTGGAATCCCTACGACCAGAATGCTGTCAGCCCCTTCTTTGACCCTGAATGGATGTTTGGCGTTGTTGACGGATTCGACATCGTGATTGGCAATCCGCCGTACATTCAGCTCCAGAGCAATGCTGGCGAGTTGGCCAAGCGATACCAAAGTTGCAACTTCTCTACATTCGCCCGTACCGGTGACATCTATTGCCTCTTCTATGAGCGAGGATGGCAGCTGCTTAAAGACAATGGCCATCTGTGCTACATCACCTCCAACAAATGGATGCGTGCCGGGTATGGAGAGAAGATTAGAGAGTTCTTGACTAGTAAGACCAACCCAATCCGGCTTATTGATTTCGCGGGTG
>JABCPG020000101.1 GCA_013333195.2 Bacteroidia bacterium | reverse complement strand
TAGCCCAACCTGGCCGTTCATATTCGCCCCGTCCATGTAGACCAATCCGCCGTGCGCGTGGATGATATCTACCATTCGTCGAATTTTACTCTCGAAGATACCATGCGTCGATGGGTAGGTTACCATGAATGCGCAGAGCGTGTCGGCGTACTGCTTGGCTTTCGCCTCTAGGTCTTCCACGTTGATATTCCCCTGCGCGTCGCACTCGACGAGCACGATGTTGGCGCCCGCCATGGCGGCCGATGCGGGGTTCGTGCCATGCGCCGAGGTGGGGATGAGAATTGTCGTGCGCTGCGCGTTGCCGCGTGAAAGGTGGTACTTACGTATAATCATCAGCCCCGTGTATTCCCCCGAGGCCCCAGAGTTGGGCTGGAAGGTTGTGCTGGCGAAGCCGGTAATTTCGGAAAGGTATTTGCCGAGGTTGTCAATTAGCTCCATGTACCCCTCCATTTGGTCGGCTGGCGCAAAGGGGTGGATCGATGTGAATTCGGGCCACGAGAGGGGGAGCATTGATGCCGCCGAATTGAGTTTCATTGTGCAGCTGCCGAGCGGGATCATGGAGTGGGTGAGCGAGATGTCCTTTCGCTCAAGCTGCTTGATGTAGCGCATCATTTCCGTTTCGGAGCGGTAGATGTTAAACACCTTCTCCTCGAGCATGGGGGTTGCGCGGGCAAATTTTTTATCGAAAACGGGCGCCTCGAGCGTGATGCGGGCCACGGGCACCGCCGGGCGCCCCAGCGCTCTGGCGAAGATGCCGATTACGTCGGTTACTTCCCGCGCGGTGGAAAGCTCATCGAAGGCGATGGAGATCGCCCCGCATTCGCAGTAGTAGAAATTGTACCCTTGCGCCAAGGCCTCTTCGCGCAGACGTTCCTGGGATGCCCCCTCCGGCAGCTGCACGTGGAGGGTGTCAAAGAAGTTTGTTCGCGTGATGGCGCATCCGAAGCTTCTGAGCACCTCAGCAGCTTTTGCCGCGGCGCTGTGCGCGTTCATGGCGATGCGGCGTAGTCCTTCGGGGCCCTGGTACACAGCGTATAGCCCGGCCATGGTAGCTAGGAGCGCCTGCGCCGTGCATATGTTGGACGTGGCCTTTTCGCGCTTGATGTGCTGTTCGCGCGTTTGCAGGGATAGCCGTAGGGCGTGCCTACCGTGACGATCGATCGATACGCCCACGATACGCCCCGGGATGTTACGCTTGTACTTTTCATGCGTAGCGAAGTAACCTGCCGATGGCCCACCGCACCCGAAGGGAATGCCCAGCCGTTGCGTTGATCCCAGCGCGATGTCTGCACCCCAGGCACCCGGGGCCTCGAGCAGCGCGAGGGATAGTATGTCCGCGGCGACCGCCACGAGAACCTCCCTGCCGTGCGCCGCCTCTGCAAACGCGCGGTAATCGTGGATTTCGCCCTTCGAATCGGGGTACTGCACCACGGCGCCGAATTCGCGCCCGGTGAACGTGTAGCTGCTGTAGCAGCCCCGCACCACCTCTATGCCCAGCGGCTCGGCGCGCGTGACGATTACTTCCACCGTTTGGGGAAAAACGTTGTCGTCCACAAAAAGCACCTGCCTATTCTCTTTCACCGCGGTGCGGCTTCGTAGGCTATGCATCATTAGCATGGCTTCCGCGGCGGCTGTGCCTTCGTCTAGCAGCGAAGCGTTGGCCATCGGGAGTCCCGTAAGGCTGCTCACCATGGTTTGGAAGTTAAGCAACGCCTCGAGGCGCCCCTGGCTTATCTCCGCCTGGTAGGGCGTGTAGGAGGTGTACCAGCTAGGATTTTCAAACACGTTGCGCTGGATCACCGCCGGCGTTTGCGTGCCGTAGTATCCACGCCCGATCAGCGATCGTAAAACCCTGTTCTTTCGCGCCAACCCGTGGATATGGCCCAAATATTCTGCCTCTGACATGGGCGCGGGCAAACTCATCTTTTTGGGCAAGCGAATATCGTGCGGCACGGTTTGTTCAATGAGCGCATCGAGCGATTGCACGCCGACAGCCTCTAGCATTTCACGCACTTCGCCCGGGCGAGGCCCTATGTGGCGAGCGGAAAAGGTATCTTGACTCATGGTTTTTATCCTGTATGTGTAATCTGACACGTAGCAATGCTCCCGTATCTTCCGGTTGCAAAGTTAAAAAAATAATGGGGGGAAAAAATTGTTGCACGCTGTTTACCCTGGGGATGGGGGTAAGCCGTGGGATGCATGGGTGGGCGTGCGTGCGCCGGGCGTTGCGTGCGTGCGGTGTGCTCGAGCCGGTTTAAATGTCCGTTCCGCGTAGCCGTAGGTATGGCCCTATGCCCGCGGTGTGCATTCCGTGAGTTCCTCCTTCCCTACGCAGGGTTTATTCAATGCCCACTTGGCCGCGCATCGTTCGTATCAATATGTGCTATAAGCCGCATCAAACCCAATTTTTCACGGTGATAATTGGGTTTGATGCGGGCCGAGTACGAATTTTTTGGGGGGATGCTGCGAGCGCATCGCGCCGCGGTGGGGGCTCAACCTTGCTTGCATACCTATGGCGCAGGGGGGGCGTGTAGCTGGTTTCCAACGTTCGGTTAGGGAGGAATGGAAGGGTGTGGCCGTGGTGAAACGTATTTATGGCTATTTACAATTATAGTGATATAAAATTTAGCTATTATAAGTATCTAATTGCTAGTTGATTAGTTGAGTGGCGTTGATAAATATTGAGGAATGGAAAAAGGAATCGTCGCTTTACGTTTGCAAAAAAAAAATTTTTATTACCTTTGCATAGAATGAGGGTTGGGTGGGGTGTTTGGCTTTTACGTGTGGTCAGTGCATGTTTGCGTGGGGAGAGGTGAGGGGAAGGGGTAGATTAATCGGAAGGAGGTTTTTGCATGGAAAAAGTTTCGACGAGTAGTGAAAAGAATGAAGCGCATGGAGAGTTGCGGTCGTACATAGCGTTTGACCAGCCGGAGCTGGTGAATTTAAGCGCGGCGCTCTCGCATGAGTTTCTAAGCACGAATCATAGCGGGGGGTACATGAGTACCACCAGCGCGCTGTGCAACACGCGCAAGTACCATGGGTTGATGGTGCTTCCGCTTGAGAATTTTGGAGGGGATCGGCATGTGTTGCTCTCCACGCTCGATGAGACCATCGCGGTGGATGGGAAGGAGTTCCATCTGGGCGTGCGTCGGTTTCCCGGGGTGTATGAACCCCGGGGCCATAAGTACCTCGTCTCGTTTCGGCTCGCGCCAACGCCGACGTTTGTTTACCGTGTGGGAGATGTGCTAATCCGGAAGGAGCTCCTCTTTGCGCATACGAAGGAGCACCTGCTGGTGCGCTACACGCTGCTCGAGGGGCGAGGCCCGCTACGGCTGACGATACGCCCCTTTCTGGCGTTTCGCAATAGCCATGCGCTCGCGCGGGCCAATATGAATGCAGAGGTGCATTTTACGCCGGTGCCCAACGGCACGAGTGGCTGTCTCTACCCCGGCTTCCCCACGCTGTACATGCAGACCAACGTGGCGAGCGAGTACGTGCATGCGCCCGATTGGCATTACAACGTGGAGTACTCCGAAGAGTATAAGCGCGGCTACGATTGCCACGAGGACCTTTTCGTGCCGGGCTACTTCACGTGCGCGCTGCGGGAGGGGCGACCGCTCGTGTTTTCGGCCGCAACGCAGGTATGCAATCCTCGCCTGCTGCTACGTGATTTTAACGGGGAGCTGGCGCGCCGTCCGCCCCGCGATACCTTTGCCAATACGCTTCAGGCTGCGGCGGAACAATTTTTAGCCGATAGGCGGCGCTCGATGTACATTGTGGCGGGGTATCCCTGGTTCGGCCGATGGGGGCGGGACACCCTCATCGCGTTGCCCGGTTTAACCCTGCCGCTGGGCAGAGTGGATTGTTTTGAGAAGGTGCTCACCTCGCTGGTGAAGGAGATGCGGGGCGGGCTGCTGCCCAATATGGGCCGTTCGGACGCGCCGGCGTTCAACAGCGTTGATGCCCCGCTGTGGTTTTTCCGTGCCGTGGAGGAGTATTGCGACTACATGGGCGATTGCGCCCGCGCGTGGAAGCTCTGGGGAAAGGCACTCCGCGAGATTTTCGAACGGCTATCCGGCGATGGGCTGCTGCCCTTCTCGATTGGCATGCGTCCGAACGGATTGATCTGGGCGGGCGAGCCGGGGGTGGCGTTGACGTGGATGGACGCGGTGGTAAACGGTTGCCCCGTGACGCCGCGAACGGGTTTTGATGTAGAGATCAATGCGCTTTGGTTCAATGCGATACGCTTTATGCAGCGTATGTACAGCGCGCTTGGTAAACCCGGTGAGGCGGAGCGGATGGCCCTGCTGGCCGATCGGGTGCAGGCGAGCTTTGCGGCCACGTTCTGGCTACCGCAGAAGGGCTATCTCGCCGATTACGTTGATGAGCGCGGGGCGAATCCGTACGTGCGCCCGAACCAGCTGCTGGCGGTGTCGCTGCCGGCCTCTCCGCTGACGGCGGAGCAGCAGGCAGGGGTGTTCGAGGCGGTGCGCCGCGAACTCTATACCCCCCTGGGCTTGCGGACCCTCTCCCCGAAGAATCCCAGCTACCACCCCCACTACGAGGGTGGGCAGGTGGCGCGCGATGAGGCGTACCATCAAGGTACGATTTGGCCATGGTGGCTCTGGGAGTACCTTTGCGCGGCGCGTCGGGTTAAAGGGGAGCACGAGGGCGAGGTGGTGGCGCGGCAGATCCTAGAGACGATGGCGCGAGAGATGCACTGCTACGGCCTTGGCACTATCGGTGAGGTGTTCGACGGCGATCCGCCCCATGCGCATGGGGGGGCGTACGCGCAGGCGTGGAGCGTGGCGGCGGTGATGCGGATCGCGGAGAGCGTCCACCCGGAGCTGTTCGCGGGGGCTCAGATGGGAGGGGAGGTGTAGCCATGCGGGTGCTAATGTTTGGTTGGGAGTTCCCACCGCATATCGCCGGGGGGCTCGGCACGGCGTGTAAAGGCCTTACGGGCGGCCTCGCCAAGCTGGGGGTTGATATTACCTTTGTGCTCCCCAAGCTATTCGGCGGCGAGGGGGGGCAGCGGCTACAGATGGTTTCAGCCGATGAGGTGGGATTTACGCTTACGCGCGAGGAGGCCCTCACGCTGAGCCGCTACGTGCAGTTCTTCGCGGTGGATTCCTTTTTGTACCCATACTTCACCGAGGAGAATGTGACGAGGACCTTCGGGGAATCGAACGATGAGCGTATGCAGGTTACCCACTGGGCTTCCGGGCGCTTCTCGTTCAGCGGGTCGTACGGCAAAAATTTGCTCGATGAGGTGCACCGCTACGCGGTGGTGGCGGCCTCGATAGGGCGCAGCGTGCCGCACGATATTATACATGCGCACGATTGGCTAACCTACCTTGCCGGGGTGGCCGCCAAGCGCGCCTCTGGCCGTCCGCTCGTGGTGCATGTCCATGCCACGGAGTTCGATCGTAGCGGGGAGAATGTGAATCAGGCGGTTTACGATATTGAGCGTTACGGGATGGAGCAGGCGGACCGCGTGGTGTGCGTGAGCCATCTGACGCGGCAGATCGTTACTTCGCGCTACGGCATCGACCCGCGGAAGGTGGTGACAATACACAACGCCATCGATTTTTCCGGTGAGCTGGACCGCCACCACGCGCAGCGGCCCTTCCCCGATAGGGTGGTGACCTTCCTGGGGCGAATCACTTTTCAGAAGGGGCCGGACTACTTCGTGGAGGCCGCGGACCGCGTGCTGCGCCGGATGGGCAACGTGCGCTTCGTGATGGCGGGGAGCGGCGATATGCGTAACCGGATGGTGCGCCGCGTGGCCGAGCTGGGCATTGCGAGCAGATTTCACTTCACGGGCTTCCTGCAGGGCGAGGATGTGAGCCGGCTCTACGCCCTAAGCGATGTGTACGTGATGCCTTCGGTGTCGGAGCCTTTCGGCATATCGCCGCTGGAGGCGATGCGCAGCCAGGTGCCAGTGATCATATCGAAGCAATCGGGCGTGGCGGAGGTCCTTAAGTACGTCATCAAATTGGACTTTTGGGATGTGGATGCCCTCGCGGATTCCATCCATGCCCTGCTAACCTATAGGGCGCTCGGGCCTTTCTTCCAGAAGTATGGTATGCAGGAGGTTACCAACCTGAAGTGGGAGAGCGCGGCGGAGCTGCTGGTCGACGTGTACCGCACGTTGCTCTCCGGCCAAAAAGAGATAGCACAAATTTAAGGATAGAGATTATGCGTACAATTTGCTTTTACTTCCAGGTACACCAGCCCTTTCGGCTTCGCCGCTACCGATTTTTTGATATCGGCGCGGAGCACGATTACTTCGATGCGCAGGCGAATGCATCGATCGTGCGCAAGGTGGCAGAGAAGTGCTACCTGCCGATGAATGCGCTTCTCCTTGAGCTGATAGCGCGCTACGGGAGCAGGGTGAAATTTGCCTTTTCCATTTCGGGCGTTGCGCTCGACCAGTTTGAGATGTACGCGCCCGAGGTGCTGCGCTCCTTCCAAGCGCTGGCGAAGACGGGCCAGGTAGAGATACTGGCTGAGACCTACGCGCATTCGCTGGTGGCGCTCCGGGAGGGCGATGCGTTCGAACGGCAGGTGCGGGAGCACTGCCAGCGCGTGGAGAGCCTGTTTGGGCAGACACCCACCACGTTCCGCGATACGGAGCTTATCTATAGCGACCTTATAGGGAGCCGCGTGGCGGCCATGGGGTTTACGCAGATGCTTGCGGAGGGCGCGCGGCATGTGCTTGGTTGGAAGACGCCCAACCTGTTGTACCATAACCCGATAAATCCGAAGCTGCGCCTGCTCCTTAAAAACTTTCAGCTTAGCGATGATATCGCGTTCCGCTTTTCTAACCGGGGATGGAGCGGCTGGCCATTGACTACGGAGAAGTACGCGGCGTGGCTCAACGCGCTACCACCGCGCGACGAGGTGGTGAATCTCTTTATGGACTACGAAACCTTCGGTGAGCACCAGTGGGCGGAGACGGGGATATTTGACTTCATGCGGGCCTTGCCGAACGCGGTGTTCGCGGCAACCGATTTCGCATTCCGCACGCCGGCAGAAACGGCGGCGCTCCATCAGTCGGTGGCCCCGCTGCATGTGCCGTACCCCACGAGCTGGGCCGACGAGGAGCGGGATCTCACCGCGTGGTTAGGCAATGAGCTTCAGGATGAGGCGTTCGGCACGCTCTATGGCCTCGCGGACCGGGTGGCGAGGATTGACGACCCCGAGCTGCATCGCGATTGGCTGTACCTGCAAACGAGCGACCACTTCTACTACATGTGCACGAAGTGGTTCAGCGACGGTGACGTGCATAAATATTTCAACCCCTACGACTCGCCCTACGACGCGTTTATAAATTACATGAATGTCCTCTGCGACTTTATCCTTCGGGTGGAGCAGCGGGAGAAGCAATTGCAGGGCGGCGCGAAGGCAGCCGAGGAGGGTGGCGAAAATGCGGCCCGGTGAATCTGCCCGGGTAACATTACGTGAAGTAGAAACGTATGTTCTTAAGGGGTGGGTGAGTGCGCATGCGTCTGCTTTCCTTTCGCTGCGTACCCGGAGGGGGGAAGAGGTATCACAAAGAGGAAGGGGCTTTGTTATGAGCGCATGGTCAACTCTGCGTACCGCTGCGTTTGCTGCTGTCGCGATTCTGTCAATTTCACTCCTGCCGCGCGTATGCGTGGGGCAGGGCGCGAGGATTGTTTCAGTAGAGATTAAATTGGCGGGTCCTGACGTAACTGAAGAGCGGCTCAGTACATCCTATGGCTACGAGCTGCGCGTGGAGGCTGGAGCGCCATCCACTACGCCCACTGAGCTGGGTATATTCTGTGGGTGGGAGTTGTCCCAAGGGAACAAGCCGCTGGCCTCGAGAGGTGTCAACAAGGCAACGTTCAAGCCTCGGACGTTACCGTACTCCTATGGCGCGGGGGAGGTGGTGTACCTGCGGTGGTACGACCATGTGATGTCTTCGAACCCTTTCGATGGCGAGGCGCTGGAAAATGTTTTTTACCCTGTGTCAGGGGTGGTAAAATTCGTTGATGCGACTTCGCAGGCGGTTGTGGGGAACGAGCAGACATTCTTTCAGATCAATGAGCCTGATGCCACAAAGGCTGAGGTCAGAATTCCATGGCAAAACGCGATGATCAAGGAGGATGCCGATAGGGCGATCTACACGGTGCTAAATAATGCCGGGATCTCCAACCAGGAGAACCCCTCCTTCGCGCTGCCTAGCCACAGCGGGGATCTCAAGATGGTGGTGACGCTGACGATGGCGAAGAAGGCTGTGAAGAAACTTGAGTTCGTGCCTAACCCCGAGGGGGCGTCGTTTGACGGAAGCGCGCGGGTGCGCATGAAGTCACCGGGCGATAAGGGATTCATGATGAACCAGATCTACCATGATCAGGATTTTGATGCGGGTGCGTTCTACAATGCGTACCCCTACCCAAGCGCCACGAATGAGAAGAATACCTACCCGGAAATCCTAGAGGGGTGGATAATGGTGGTGGAGCAGAAGGGAAACGCTGCGGGTGGGGTATGCGTGGATGGTAAGTATGGCGGTACGCTGGTTAAAATTTCACGTAGAAGGGATGGGAGTGCTCCCAATGTGGATGCGAAACCCGTTGACAGGAGCTGGGATGATTTCGGTGCCTCCTCCACGGACAGCTACTGGCTGGTGCCGCTTTGGAGCGATGGGGAGACTATCAAGGTGATGGTGGGGCCATGCGACGCGGCGAAGTTGAAGGTGCACTACAGCGAGAGCGGCGCGCTGTACAGCAACTTGCGTCTCTGGAGCGATGCGGGCTGCACGGTGGGCATCCCTAACGGAGGGGCGGTGAAGAGTGGGCAGCCGATTTACGTTACGGTTGATGTTACAGGGCTGAACGATTGCGAGGGTCCGCGGGTGCTGTGGAATGTGAATGGTTCGGGTGGAGGGAAGGCTGCTGCCATCGCGGATGGTAAGTATTCCTTCACCCCAACAGGGAATGGGGGCGAAGTGGTGAATGTGTGGGTGGACAAAGAGACGAAGGAGACGAAGCTGGTGTATGACGATGCGCAATACTCGCTTTTCGATTCGAATGGCCAGCTAAAGGAGAGCGGCAGCACCGTGACGTGCGGCACGAAGGTGAAGGTGAATATGAAGAATGTTGCGGTGGCGGATGGATGTTTGGAGAGGGTGAAGGTGCAGCTCGGGGGGACGGAGAAGGGGAGTATCGTGTGGAGCGGGAGCGAGTGGCAGCCCGTGGAGACGGAGGTGAGAGGGGCGGAAGCCAATTTTGCTTTCACGCGCGTGGCGAAACGCTTTTCGGTGACCTGGACCGTTGGCGCTGGGTATACGATGAGGGTAGAGGCTGGAGGGAGCGTGATAGCGAGCGGCGCTAGAGTGGAGTGCGGCAGCGGGGTGAAGGTGACGGTGACGCCGGCCATTCCGGGCCAGCGCGTGCTACGCATCAAGGCTGTAGGGCCTGATCTTACTGTAAATGGTAGCGGTACGCTGAATATCAGCAGTATTTCTCAAGATATAACTGCAATAGCACTGAAGCTCGGCCCCGATCCGTCCAAGTTGACCGTGGAGGTGTCTGAGGAGTTCGCTGGGGTGCGAGTGGCGCAGGTAAGGGTGTATAATAGGACCCGGAGCAAGGCAATATGGGAGAATGGAGCGTACGTTGACGGTGGGCGCTTTGAGGAGGGGATGAGCTGGAGGTAAGCTACGCGCCAGAGGGGGGGTGCGTTGATGCGGCGGAGGTGAAGGTGGAGGTGAAGGAGAGAGAGGGTGGCGCGCTGCTTAAGGAGCTCAAGGATGGGGACAGGAGTGCGACAATCCCGAGTGCCTCGAAGGGTATTGATGTGCGCGTGGCGGCATCGGGAACGAAGCGGTATGGGGTGTCATGGAGTGGGACGAATTTTGAGGTGAAGCAGCAAGGGAATGATATAACATCCGGCCAGCAGGTAGATTGCGGAAGTAGCATAACGATAGTGCCTACGCTGGGGGACTGCGAACGGGCACAGGAGGTAAAGGTCAATGGGGCGGCAGTAAGCCCTGATGGGCAGGGTGAGTATGTGCATGAGGTGGTGGGCACGGTTTCCTCGATCGAAGTGGTGGCGGGGATGAAGATGCTGGAGGTGACGTGGAGCGCTTCTTTGGGCATTGGGGTGAGCGTGGGGGGTAACAGCAGTTCGCCGGTGTCAACGTCCTGCGGCGCGGAGGTGCGCGTGGTGCTTACGCCGGGCGCAGGCGATGGGCTGGTGCAAGGGGTCACGATAGGGGAAGAAGGAAAAGCCGATGCTACGGTGACGAAAGACGGAGCGAGCGCGCTTGGTTTTACATGGGAGGAAAATCAACCCACGGCTGGCCAAACGACGGTGAAGTGGGTGCCGAAAGGAAATGTGGAAATTAAGGCGGTGTCGCTGCCCCGCAAGTATAGAATACATTTTTCCGATGGGGATGGGTACACGGTGGCGGTGACTCGCGCGGGTGGTGCTGCGGTAACGAACGGAGAGGAGCTCCTTGAAGGGACGCGACTCACGGTGACGGTGGAGGTTTCGAATGCTGCCAAACATAAGGTGGTGAAGGTCAACGGTGATGCGAATGGGATCACGGAAGTAGCCACGGGCAGGTATACCTATGGGTTCAGCATTTCGGGCGAGACCACGGTGCGCGTGGAGCTGGGCGTTAGGAAGTACAAGGTCGTTTACGCTCCGAATGCGCTCAAAGTGTCGGAGCTAAAGGTGTGGGCCGGGGGATGG
>JABCPG020000100.1 GCA_013333195.2 Bacteroidia bacterium | reverse complement strand
GGTGAGCGTGTAGGTGGTGGGGGCGGCGGGGATTACTCGCTCAATGCTAATGTTCACGCTGTCCACTACGAATGGGTACCCCCCCTCTCCATCGAGTATTGACCAGCGGAATTGTATCTTCCCAGCATCTCCTAAGTCGTTTGACTCGATGGTAGCGTTGAAGGGAGTCACTTGGCCAGTAAGAGAGAGCTGAGGAGGCAAATCAGTCCAGTCGTTCGTTTTATCGGTTTTGTACTGCACAAGGGCGCGGAGAGTTGCAGGGTATTGATAGCCGTTGTATTGGAATTTTAACGTGATGGCCTTAGTTTCTCGCGCTGTGATGGAGAATGTTGGAGAGTAAAGGCTTGCGTTGTTGGAGGTATATCCGAAGGCGCTGTTGCCCGCGATGGGAGGGATGTAGAAGATTTCATTTTCAGAAATGAACCATGGGTGATTCCCTTGCGCCGAGTCGATGGTCGACCAGAAGTTGGGAAGGTCTAGGCTGCCATCGAAGTCTTGGCTGTACGGAAGCGTGGGGTATTCGTCGAATATCGCGATGAAGGAAACGTCGTCTGTGGGGTTAGAGTCGCTACGCTGTTCCTGCCGAAAGTTGTCGGACCACCGAACGAAAACGTAGCCGGGGTCGGGAACGGCTGTTACCGGGGTAGTCGTTCCTCCGTACGGTACTGTTTGGACTGCTTCCCCCTCGATGCGTCCATGGGTAGAAGCGACGTATGTAACTTTAAATGTGATAACATCGAATTGCGCCTGCGCCGTGATGTCTGCACGTATATCGCTGTCAACGCGGGGATTGTCCGTGCGGCCATCGCTCCAGTGAGAGAAAATATACCCTCGCGCCGGTACTGCGTATACAGGCTGCCCCATCCCTCTGTGCGGCACGTGCTGCTGCGCATTTGCAAGGATATATCCGAGTTGCGCTTCTGCCACGGAGTAGGTGAGGGTATGCGCGGGCTTCTGTAGCTCCACCAGCTTTAGGCAATCATCGCTACCGACAGTGAGTGTGCCGTGCGTGGGAGTGTAGTTCTCCTTTTCAACTGTGTATGGGTATTGCCCCGCGCGAAGCCGCGTTTGGGCGAAACCCAGATTGTTGGTTGGGTATGTGCCTTGATTTATGCGGATCTGCGCTCCCTCAATGGCATGACCCTCTGCGTCTGTGACATTGAACCCTACGTTCTTCACGGCGTTGGAAGCGCTTACGGTAAGCGTTCCCTCCTTGGGGGTCACCATGTAGTTGCCGTTGGCGTACGGCCCACTTACCTCTGGGATAAGCGTATGGGTGCCTACGGGTAGCATCTGCTCCGGTTTATCCCACGGTTTCCCGTTTACGTATACAGTGTAATTGGGCGTTTTGATGGTGCGCGCATGTTCTTCTTTTACCAGCCCATCATACGTAAAGCCAATGGCCGGTATCGCCTGTTGCTCTTCAATATTGATTGGTTTGGGGGTAGCGTTGATGGGTTTTGGTTGCACTACTACCTTTTGCTGCACGGGTACTGCTGCGGCCCACCCGTTACCCCCGGGCTGTGTAGCGCTGATGGAAGTCTCGCCCACCCCGGTGATTAGAAGCATATCCCCATCAGTGGTCGCCACGTTGTTGTTGCTCGACGTGTAGATGATGGGTAGGTGGGAGGTGCTCTCAGCTAATAATTTCTGCGAGGCATCCCCATACGTGTAGGACGCGTTTATATTGCTCCATGTGATTGACTGGTTCTGGTAGGCTTCCAGCATGTAGTGCGATACCTGACGTAGGTCGGATGATGTCACGGTGAGCCGTTGAGGACGCGTTAGGTCTAGCTCGCACGTGCCGCCATTGTACTTTATGCCGTTGACGCTAAGCGTTGCCCCCGGTGATGTAGCAAAGATGAAGTTTACTCTGGTCATGTCGTTAACTCCGCTTACATCTAGGAGCATCTCCTTGCCGATCGTTGCATTTACGTCTGCGGTCAATCCCGGATTGCCTACCTGCGGCGCCTGCAGTGAGAGCAGTTCGGAGGCAGCAACCTTTTCTGCCACTAGGGTGAATGTCTGGGCTGCTATAGTGTGCCCGAACGCGAAGGCAGGATCAATTTTAGCAATCACGGTAATGCTATTCCCTGGCTGGCTAAAGTCGAATACGGTTTCTTCCGTGATTAATTCGTTTTTGTATTCGAGGTGTGTTCCTGGCCAGGCGGGGATAATCGTTCCTTTGACCGCGCTTATATCCGCGGAGCTGGCAAAGGGGATGGTTAGTTGGTAGGGGCCGCTGGCTTCTGCGGGCAGGAGTTGTTCGTCGAATTGTGTGTTGGATATAAGGGACGAAGGATTAATCCACACGGGATCCGTAGGATTCCCAATCCGAGCGCTTTCTACTGTCGCAATATCTTTTCCAGATAGCGTGGCTGGATTGTTTGGTCCCTCATTCGTGGTGAATTCCACGATGAGCCCTCGCGGCAGTTCGCCGGAGACTTCACGCAGCGTGGTGTACATCCATTGGGTGTTTGTCAACGTGTCGTTTGAAAGTTGCTTGTTCCAGCAACGGATATATCGTACCATGCCGCCGAAGTCGGGCGCCACGACGACAGGCATCTTGGAATTTTCTTGCCCGTAGCATCTAAATGATGGGTTTGAGATAGTTACAGGTTGCTGCTTCCCATTGATAAAGACTTTGAAATTATTGGGATCTTTGGGATCTTTTAGGTTCAGCGCAACGGCTATATGTTGCCATTGATGGGGGGTGATGGCCATTGGCGCTGTGCAGACGGTCATTGTTGGGCGTGTCGGGTCTGCCAAAAATTGTATTACCAGCGCGTTATTGGGGAAGGCAGAAGACTTGTCGTTCGTGATGGTGAAGATTAAGATATTCTTACCCTCGAAGATTACGTTGCGACCGGGTTCCTGTGGCATTACCCAGGCTTCGAATGTAGCACCTCTGCGTCCGTTGCTTGCGTACATGGCCGTTCCTTTCAGATCGCCGAGGTCTAGATGCTCGTGCGGAGTCTGATTCTTCTTGAACTTTAGCGCGTAGAACGCATCGGTAGAGGATGGTGTTACGGAGTACGATATGGTTCGCGCTTCGTTGTTATTCGCATTCTGGTCGTCAGGTATTTTTACGCGGATGTCGTATCGCCCCATGTTGTGCAGATCTACCTTCTGCTGTAGGGTATACGTGCATTCTGCTACGTTAAAAGCTGGAATAAGCACGGACGCGGTCTCTGTCGTTTCATGCCCATTAACTATCAGCGTAAGCTCGAGCGATGTGATATCGGTTGCCCCATAATTGCGTAGCGTAATGGTAATCGGTTCAGTGGATGTAAGGTCGTTGCCTGTGCTTACCTGTATGGAAGCGATTTCCACGTCGTTTATCGGGAAGGGACTCCCCTTAATGTCGATGCTGAAGTCCTTTACATCCCCTTCGGACAGGCTATTCGAGGGGCATGCGCTGTTCAGCTCGGCGGTTTTACCCACCATTACTCTCATGCGGGAGCGTCCTATAGCGGCAGTCGTGGGGATGTCGATAGAAAATCGATGTTGGTTCTTTGGGAGTGCCGTATAGTTAGCGTAGCGCTCTGAGGTCTCGTCAAATTGGCCATCGGCATTCCAGTCGATGTATAGTGCAGCCGTCTGGGTGCTTTCAAGGGCTGCGTTTGTAGTTACGGTGAATTGGGTCTTAGCGCTGCCGCTGTAGATGGTGAAGGGGCTAGCGAGTTGATAATCAATACGTCCAGAACCTTCCTTGCACCCAACGCTTTTGCCGTCAGCCGATGATATCTCCTGGATGTACGGCTTCGCTGTGGTCTTAATGGATAGATCGTGGCAATAGTTATCGTTGGTCATTGAGGCCGACACCTCATTGTCGCTCGTATCGTAATCCTGGTTTAGAATTCGCGCCGTGATGGTGTAGTGTCCTCCGAATGGGAGCCGAGCTTTCGTACCGAAAGTATGCGTAATTTCGCTCCTCGCATCTATGCTGGGGAGCGTCTCCTCTATCCAATCGTCGGAGTCATTGATGTGGAAGGCCACCCTAACGTTGGTTTGGGGTGTATTCGTATTGTTCCGCGCACGAATCGTTATTGAGGCCTCTTCGTTAGCGTAGAATGGGTCGAGCGCTAGTGGTTGAAGCGTGTATATGTTGGTAGGCGTCTCCTCGGTGACACGGGCTAGCCAGCCTGAGCCCGAGATGCTCGCGTCCGATGCGAATGAGAAGGTGATGTCGCCCCCCTTAGCGCTGGATAGCAGCTCATAGTTTGAAAGGGTGCCGGTGAGTACATCGGTGTATGCGACCTTCTCAAGATTCAAATCCTCAGATACATCGCAGTTGTACACGTAGAAACCATCCGCTCCCTTCTCGGTGTCGAATCGTTCGAATAGCACGCGTATCCGTTTCGTTGAGTCTGAAGGTTTGAAACGTATCGTGGACTTCTGGTTCTCTTCGTAGCCAAAATATGCGCCTCGGTGTGGGGTAAAGACGAGGCTCCCCTGGACTGTTACAGTTTGCTTGGGGTCGTTTTGGGTAAGCCCAACGAAGGGGATGATTTCCCAAGGGCTATAGCCTAATGGAAGAACTTCCCCGGTGTTGATGGATTGAATGCGGGCGGAGGCATTTGTGGTATCTGGGTGTAGAATACGTCCCGTGATGTTGAATACGTGCCCTAACGGCTCGGCTGAAGAGAGGTTTGCCCTCGAAAGAAAGGTATACTGACGACGTTCGTAGGGTTTCAGGTCGGTTATACTTTCGATTATAGGGGGTTGGTCGTCTATGCGGTACGATAGCGCGAGGGTCTTTACCCCGTTGGGTTGGTTGTTTAGCACTTCTACCCTCACGTCGTTGCGTAGCGACTCTCCCGCCACCAGTGGGGTGCTTGCAAGGTGGGTGAGTTCTATTTTCCCATGCTGATCGGGAGGGGCGATTTCGATTTCGTGGATTACTATCATGCACGCTACGTCCTTGGCCACGTGCTGTATCTCGATGTTTATCGTCTGTCCCAGGTAGGGAGTCAAATCGAAGCAGAGCGTATTGGCTTTATAGCTAACGGGGGTCTGCGCCTGAAAAACAGTATCGCCAGAAAGGTCTTTTACGGTCTTGCCGTTTATTAATACGCGCACGGAGCTATTTTGCTGCATTTCGTAGTACATCTGCGTGAGGCGTATCCTCAGGTGTAGTGCCTGATGGCCTGTGCGCGTGAGATCTACGCTGCACATCCTAATCCGATTCATATTGGCCTTCGTCGAAAACACGTCGTCCGCGTCCCAGTCGGTTACCCCCTGCTCGCGTTTCGCGTAGGAGCCGAGTAGGTGTTGACCCACCCCTACTTTGGTTTCTGGGTATGAAGATATATGGCTTATTTCCATGTTCTCGCCTTGAACTATCTGCATGAATTGCAGGGGAAACTTTGCGAAGCGTTCGACGAAAGGAATATTCTCGCCGGTGAGCACCAAGGGTACTGAGGCATTAATGGCCACTCCTTTCGCACGACGGCCGGTTGCTCCCGATTGGCTCTTGGCGCGTACGGAGTATACGTTTCGCATGTCTTGCGATATCTTATCCTCTGGGATGGTGAAGTTGGTTGCAGTCGCTGTCCCTATAATCTCGTACGTCCCCTCTCCTACATCGGCTTTGAGGATCTCGTATGCCTGCGCGCCTTCGACGGCATTCCATTGTATAGCCCAG
>JABCPG020000099.1 GCA_013333195.2 Bacteroidia bacterium | reverse complement strand
GGTGACGCTAGGTGGTCAACCCTCGGTGCAGACGGGCGCGGAAGGCGTAGCCACGCTCCACCTGGTGAGGCGCGTTACCTACGAGAGAGGCGCGGCCGCGCGGACCGGTTACAGCACGGCTACCATCAATAAGCTCACGGTGGATGAGCACGGCGCGACGGATCCGGGCGTGGTGGAGCTTGAGAAGAAGGCGCTGGAGCTCGTGACAGTGACGGTGAAGGACGGCACGACCAACGTGGAGGGGGCTACTGTGACCCTCATAGACAGCGATGGGACACGATACGAAGAGAAGACCGATGGGAACGGTGAGGCCGCGATACAGGATGTGCCGGTACCCACGGAGGGGACCGTGACGGTGGAGAAGGACGGGAAGGTGGTGACCGTGCCGGTGGAGGTAGATGCGGATGGCCATATAAATCCCCCGGTGGTGAACATAGCGGAAGCGAACGTGTGGCCGGTGAAAGTGACGGTGGTGGAGAAGGGAGCATCCCCCGAGGTGCCTATCGCCGGGGCGACGGTGACGGTGGGGGCGCAGACTTCCGCGGCGACGGGCGCGGACGGTGTGGCGACGCTCTACCTGGTGAAGGGCGGGACCTACAAGGAGGTGAAGGCCGTAGCGGCGGGTTACGATGACACCTGCGTAGCGCTTACGGTGGATGCAAGCGGCGGTTACAAGATGGCGCTGGTGAAGAAGGCGGTGAAGGGGGTGACGGTGAAGGTGAATGAAAGCGCCACGGTTACCCTCGTGGATGGCGCCGGGAATCCCCACACGGCCACGGATAGCGAGGCCCGAGGCGAGGTGTCGCTGCCCGGCGTGCCGGTGACGACCAGCGGGAGGGTTACGGTGACCGCCATGGTTGGCGGTGAGACGCGGAAGCTGGAGGTGCCGGTGACGGTGGACAAAGATGGCAGGGTGAACCCGCACGACCTGACGCTCTACTCGGTAAGGGTAAAGGTGGTGGATAGCCAGAGCAAGCAACCCATTGAAGGGGCGAAGGTGACGGCTGGGGGCCAGACCTCAGCGGCGGCCGACGCGGAAGGCAAGGTAACGCTCTACCTAGCGAAGGGTTTGACCTACGCGGGGGTAAAGGCTGGGGCCGCGGGGTACATCGACAGGAGCGACATAACGCTATCCGTCTATGGGCAATGGCCGGTGGTTCCGGGCGAGATCGAGCTGGTGTTGAAACCGCGAGAGAATGTCACAGTGAGCGTGGACGCGAACGCCACGGTAACCCTCGTGGATGCCGACGGGAAGTCGTACACTGGAACCGAAACGGGTGGCAGTGGGACGGTAACGCTGCCGAACGTGCCGGTGCCGACGACAGGGACGGTGACAGTGAAGACGACGGATGGAAAGCGCGTAGAGGTGCCGGTGACGGTGGGCGCGGACGGCACGATGAACCCGAGCGATCTGAGGCTGTACCAGGTAAATATATATGTGGTGGATAAGGCTGGACAGCCCATCGAGGGCGCGACAGTAACGGTCGGTGGCCAGACCTCGGCGGCGACGGGCGCGAACGGTGTGGCGACGCTCTACCTGGTGGGTGGCGTTACCTATACCGGCGTGAAGGCTGAGGCGGTTAGGTACGAAACCACTACTGTTGATGAGCTGAAGGTGACGGTAACGACGAGTGGTTCGGCGACTGCGACCCCAGACAGGATAGAAATGTTACCGCAGGAACCCTACCTACACGTTTTTGTGGTAGATGAGAACCTACAGGCTATCGAAAAGGTGAGCGTGAGCGTGAAAGAAGAAGGATCTAAAACCACTGATTCAGCGGGCCACGCTGCGTGGAAGCTGACGGCGGGCAAAGAGTACGAGCTGACGCTGGAGAAAGAGGGGTACATCACGGTGACCGCGAAGGTACGGCTGAGCGAGCTTGGGCACGACCTCACGGTAGTGATGCAGCGCGAGGCGAAGGCGGATCCGAAGAAGGAGGATCCGAAGGGCCAAGTGACCGCGGTGGAGAGCGCGCTGCTGGCGGGCGCTTCCCTCTACCCGAACCCGGCGCGCGAATACACCACCCTGCAGGGGCTGGAGTACGCTGATGCGGTGAGCATCCTTACGCTGTCGGGCGTGGAGGTGCAGCGGGTAGCGGTGCCGGGCGAGCGTGAACATAGACTCGACGTGTCGAGCCTGGCTGAGGGGATCTACCTGGTAGTGCTAGAGACGCGGGGCGGTGAGCGGAGGACGCTGAAGCTCGTGGTGCGTAGGTAGCCGAGGCGCGAAGATTTAAATAGGGCTAGATGGCTGGTGGGGCTCCCCGGAAACGGGGAAGCCCCACCAGCCTTTTGCTGTAAGTCCCTGCGCGTGGGGCTTGATCCCCCACTACTCCTATGGTAGCGGCGCGGTATGGGGGGAGAGAGGAAGAAAATTTTAAGCCTATTCTCCTGATGCTACCATTCGGCCGATCGGGTTTGGGGATTGTGACGAACGCGCCCTCTTGTTTGGTAAGAAGCGAGCAAAATGTGACCAATAGGACGGGGCAGCGTATGTATTTACATTTTTAATTTTACCATAAAGTCAATTCAAGGCGGGACAAAACTTTATGCAGTTCCGTGAAGGTGAAAATAAATTCCCTGCTGTGAAACATCCTAGGCGCGATTCTCGTTTGTCTTGTAGGTGCGGATAGTGTATGGCTGCGCGCTAGGGGTGGTGTGGTGGAGAAGAGATTTCGAATAGGCTTACGGAAGGAACATAGCTAGTAAAAGAAAAAAAGGGAGCGTTTGTATGAAAAAGAAACATGCAGAGAGAAGTTTGACAGGGTTGCTAGCCGCGTGGCTGCTGCTCATGGCGGTCTGGCTAGTGCCGGGCAGCGCATGGGCGCGGATTGCGCCAAACGGCGGAGAGGCAACCCCCGCGCGAGGGGCGTATGAGACCCTCGTGGAAATGGACGTGGCGATGCGTGGGGTCTCCACGGCAGCGCCGCGCGAAAGAGAAGAGAGCGTTGCGGAAGGGCAGAGGGAGGGCGTGCCGACAGGAGTCGGCGCGTTGCGGCCAGCCTACGCGGCTGAGCGAACCTCCCCGACGGTCAGCGCGCGGGCAGTAAAGCCGAGGGCGCCGAGCGGGAATGGGCCGAAGCTCCATTTCTTCCTGGATTCTGCCACGCAGGAAGAACCAAATATGAGAGCACAGTCCCTTTTTGCTAAATCCGTTGGAGGTGGGTTGTTTGCTTCTATGGCTGATGGTAAAGATCCTGTTATGGATAGTGGAACGTTTCCAAAGGACGTTGGCCATTTTGCGGTTGGATATTTTATTGGAAATCCAAATCCGAGTAATATAAGTCGGGTCTACTTTAAATTGAAGTCGCAGAACGAGCATGTGTTCGAATTAGGCAGTGTTGCGTTCGAGATTACTGTAGTTGCCAATGGTAAGTTAGCAGATCTGCAGGGTTACCATGTATGGAAGAACAAAGATTTTACGATTTGGAAGCGGAACTATAAACCTGGTTCCCTCCTCGAGGGAGATAGTGTTAATGTGTACATACATAAAATCAGGGATAAAATTCCGCTTCAGATTAAGCACTATGTGGATGGGCGTGAGATATCTGCTCCTGATGGATTGGATTTGGTGTATGATCAGGTTCGGAAAGTCGGTTGGGTAGGCGATGGAATGAAAGTTCCGTATGGTGCTACGCTTCAGTACAGCTGGGAGCACGGCAAGGTGCAGGTTGATGGCGTTGCAATGCGACCCAAGCAGATAAAATCAATGGGAAGGCGGTAAAGCCCATCCCCGAGGCTTCGAAGGCTGGAGAGTGGAAGGTACCC
>JABCPG020000098.1 GCA_013333195.2 Bacteroidia bacterium | reverse complement strand
TTAAGGAGCAAAAGGTGGTTGAGGTGTCCGATCCGAAGAATGATAAGGGGTGGGATATCGCCTTCCATCTCACTGATTTTAAAACCAATGGGGGTGCCTCGACAGCCTGGGGGGCGCTGGGGGCTGCCGCAAAAACCGACGTGGAAACTCTTAGTGCCAGCGCGAAGTTCGACGGCGTGACGTGGGTGGCCGATGAAACGGGTGTCGGGATTATAAAGAAGATGCAGACAGAGCCGGATAAGAGCGAGCCGAAGAATTTGTGTCTCTCCGACAAGGTCATCCAATTCAACATGACGTCCATGCCCCCCGCCGTGGAGAAGAGTGGGAAGGTGTGGCTGGTCAAGGATGCCCAGGGCAAGGTGGTGGCTCTCAAAGTGAAGAGCTGTGAGTACGAGGGTGTGTCCGGCAGCCGTAAGCTCATCCTGAATTTCGAGTATGTCTACCTCGCCGAGGGGAGCGTCACCAATGAGTCCAACGCCGGACCTTCGACTCCTTCCGAACCTAAGAAGGAACTGAAGGTGGTGTCGGGGGAAATCAACGTCTTGAAGTGGGATGCCTGGACATATTTCAGCTTTAAGGAGCAAAAGGTGGTGGAGGTGTCCGATCCGAAGAATAATAAGGGGTGGGATATCGCCTTTCATCTCACTGATTTTAAAACTAATGGGGGAGCCTCGACCGCCTGCGGAGCGAAGGGCGCCGCCGCGGTGACTAATACCGAGGAGCTCAAGGCGAACGCAACGTTTGATGGCGCGGAGTGGGTGACCGATGTGACGGGCGTGGGAATCAGGAAGAGCATGATGGGCGCCGTTGATAAGGATGAGCCGAAGAACCTGAGCCTTTCCGATAAGATTATAAAGTTCAATATGGGTTCCATGCCGCCAGCTATAGAGCGGAGCGCGAAGGTGTGGTTGGTGAAGGACGCGGAGGGGAAGGTAGTGGCCTTTAGGGCGGTGAGTTGCGACTACGCGGGCGCGGCGGGAAGCCGGCAGATGGTGCTGAAATTCGAGTACATCTACCTCGAGGATTAGATGCCCTGAGGGTTGCAAGTCATTCTTATATAGTTGCCTCGCGGCGCGTAGATGTCTCCAGGGTTCGGATGGGGTGAGACGTTGCGATGCCGCGAGGCTTTTTAATCGCGATTAAAAATGCATGTTGGAATGTCGTTAGAGAATAGTATTTGCCGCGCCGATGCCCCCCGCGTCTCGTGTAGAGGGCTGGGCCTGCTGTTGGCTTTTCTGCTGCTAACCTGCGGTGCGCGCGCGGCGGGTAGGGCTGACTCTATATTTGTTGATGCTTCTTCGAATCGTGATAGCACCATGATGCGCGAGGAGCGCATTGATCAGGTGGTGGTGACGGGTACGCGCACGCCGAGGGTCTTAAAAGATGTGCCTGCCCTTACGCGGGTGGTTACCAAGCGCGAGATCGACGCTATCAATCCGCGTTCTGTGGATGATGTGCTGCTTACAACCATCCCCGGGATCGAGTTCTACGAGCACGGCGCGCAGAAGAGGATGACCATTCAGGGCCTGGGGGCCGACTACTACCTTTTCCTCCTCGATGGCGAACGGCTCTGCATGGAGGGGAGCGACGCGGTAGATTTCTTGCGCATCAACATGGCGAACATCGAGAGGATTGAGTACATCGCGGGGTCCGGCTCAGCGCTCTATGGGTCTAATGCCATTGGGGGAATTATAAATATAATCACGCGCGGCCACTCCAAACCCGCGGAGGCTTCCTACCAGGGGACCTACTACACGTACGGCCAGCAGCAGCATTCGCTGCATGTGGGGCTGCGAGGGCATGGGATCACCTCCTCTACGGACGGAACTTTTGGCCTCCTCAACGACTATACGGTGGCGAATGGTGTTGACCTTGATGGCAAGCCCGTGGCGGCGCTGGTGCCCGGCATGATGGTTTGGAATGCCTCGCAGCGACTAAGCTGGGCATCGCCCTCGCTGCGGTGGAGAATTTCAGCTAACGGCGGGTTTAGTATCCGTAGGCAGAATATGGATAAACACCTTAGTAACCGCTATCGAAGCTATCAGGCGGGCGCCAATGCGGCCTACCAGATCGCGCCGGACCATAGTCTCGAGCTGAACTACCATCTCGATGGGTACGCACGGACTGAGCTGTACCGCAGCAAGTCGATAGCTGAGAGCAACCCTGTTTTTGATCACATTATGCACGCGGGGCGGGCGCAGTACAATTGGGAACCCTCACGCGCGTTGCTGCCTAAAGTGAACGCCGGCTACGAGTTCCTCTTTGAGCATCTTCGGAGTGAGCGTTTCGGCAGTGGGTTTAAGGCGAAGAACGCAACCAATCATACCCTCTACGCCCAGTGCGATTGGTTACCCTTGGCATGGCTCGCCATGACGGCGGGCGTGCGCCTCGATTTCCATTCCGGCGCCAGCGTGCATGCCTCGCCGCGAATCTCGTTCCTCTTTAAGCATCGGGGTTGGCAGCTGCGCGCCTCTTACACCCAGGGATTCCGAACGCCGAACCTTAAGGAACTCTACTTAGATTGGGACCACCAGGGCATGTTCTTTCTCAGGGGGAATCCCGATCTTAAACCTGAGGTTAGCCATATGTTCATTTTGGCGCCCGAGTACGGCACCGCTTCGGTGAATGTCACCCTAAGCGGGGCGTATTCTATCATCCTCAATCGCATTTTCCTCACCACGTCGGATATGGGCGCGGGGCGCCAGCTGATGCGGTTTACTAATGGGCAGAAGCGCAGCCAGCTCTTTTCGCTATGCTTAGGGCTGCGCCTGAAGCTTGGGATGGGATTCACTGAAAGCTTGAACTACGCCTACCTGAACGACATGGAGTACGGCACTGATGCCGCGGGGCGCCGCGTGCAGCTCACGAACACACGTCCGCACAACTTTTCCGCCACCACTACCTACGCCCATGCTTTCGGTGACTATCGCCTCTCCGTGGAGCTCTCGGGACGCTATTTAAGCGCGGTGGAGATGGGCGTTATCGACTACGCGAAGAAGGAGGTGAAGATGGAGCATTACGATGGGTATGCGCTCTTCAAGGTGGGCCTCTCGCACTGGTGGAAGGACTATGTGGGACTTACCTTGGGCATCGATAACCTGTTTGATTACAAGGCGGATCGGGTGGCTGTCGTCACTACGCTCTCGCCCGGGAGGAACTATTTCGTTTCGCTCGCGCTGCGCTACTAGCGGGTTAGGGGCAGAGGCGTAGGGTGCGGTTGCATTTAGGGTTAACGGTCTTTAATCGGGTTTGAAAGTGGGAGGTCCCGAGGGGGGTGTACCCCCTGCCGGGTTCGCATCAGATTCGTTTCTTTTTCGCACCAAAGTTGGATTTCTACGGAGAAATCCAACTTTGATGCGAAGGGGGTACGAGTTTGAAGGGAGAGGAGTAGGAGGTTTACGTTGGGGATGAAATTTCAGGAAGTTCTGTTTTAATGAAAGGGTATAGTATGAAGATTGTTTTTCGGTGGCTATTGGTGGTGCTGCTGGTGGTGGCTGCTGGGGCGGTTGTCCAGGGGCAGGTGCAGAAAAAAGCGTGGAAAACGTACGATGATGGCACGTTGAAGTGGTTTTTTGCGGAGATAGATAAAGGCCAAACGTGCGAGGTGAAGCCCGGGGATCGGGAGGCGATACAGGGTGGGGTCGTTGTGCCCAAGGAGGTTGTTGACGGCGCCACGCGGCTCCGCGTGGTGGCGCTCGCCGACTCGGCTTTCTGGAAGTGCGGTGGGCTAACGTCGGTCTCGCTGCCAGAGGGGCTGATAGCGATTGCGGATTATTCCTTTTATCAGTGTGCGGGGCTGCCATCAGTCTCGCTGCCCGCGGGGGTGACAACGAT
>JABCPG020000097.1 GCA_013333195.2 Bacteroidia bacterium | reverse complement strand
GCGGATTCATCGGGTAGATATAGAGGACCAGATGAAGTCGTCGTACATCGACTACTCGATGTCGGTGATAGTGAGCCGGGCGCTGCCCGATGTGCGTGATGGTTTTAAGCCCGTGCATCGGCGCGTGCTATTTGGGATGCTGGGGCTGGGGCTTTCGTACAACACGCCCACGAAGAAGTCGGCACGTATCGTGGGAGAGGTGCTGGGAAAGTACCATCCGCATGGCGATACGTCGGTGTACGACGCGATGGTGCGCATGGCGCAGGATTGGTCGTTGCGCTACCCGCTCGTGTTTGGGCAGGGCAATTTTGGCTCTATGGATGGGGATAGCGCGGCGGCCATGCGGTACACGGAGGCGCGTTTGGCTCGGATCAGCGAGGATGTGCTGAAAGATTTGGACAAGGATACGGTGGATTTCATGCCGAACTTCGATGAGTCGCTCAAGGAGCCGGTGGTGCTGCCCACGCGTATTCCGCAGCTGCTGGTGAATGGGTCGTCGGGCATTGCGGTGGGGATGGCCACGAATATGGCACCGCATAATCTTGGCGAGGTGGTGGACGCGATCTGCGCGTACATTGACAACCGAGGCGTGACGGTGGATGAGCTGATGGAGCACGTGAAGGGGCCGGATTTCCCCACGGGGGGGATTATTTACGGCATCGAGGGGGTGAAGACCGCATTCAGGACCGGGCGGGGGCGCATCGTGGTGCGGGCGCGCACGGAGATTGAGGAGACCCCGAGCGGGCGGACGTGCATCGTCGTGACGGAGATTCCCTACCAGGTGAATAAGGCGGAGATGATCGCGCGGATAGCCGAGCTGGTGAACGACCATAAGCTTGAGGGTATAAGCTACATCAACGATGAGTCGAACCGGATGGGCGTGCGCGTGGTGATTATCCTCAAGAAGGAGGCCATGCCGCGCGTGGTGCTCAATAATCTTTTCCGGGTATCGCAGCTGCAAAGCTCCTTTAGCGTGAATAATATTGCGCTGGTGGATGGGCGTCCGCGGCAGCTGAATCTGCTGGATCTGATTGTGCATTTTGTGCGTCATCGCCATGAGGTGGTGCTTCGTAGATCGCGCTTTGAGCTGAAAAAGGCGCAGGATCGGCTCCACATCCTCGAGGGCTTGCTGATCGCGATTGACAATATCGATGAGGTGGTGCAGATCATCAGGAGTTCCGGGAATACGGAGGAGGCGAAGGAGCGTCTCTCCGCGCGGTTCGCGCTGTCGTCCCTGCAAACGCAGGCAATAGTGGATATGCGTCTGCGGGCATTGACCGGTTTGGAGCGGGATAAGGTGAAAGCGGAGTACGACGAGCTTGAAAAGCGCGTAGAGTACCTGCAGCGCCTGCTCGGCGATGAGGGGATGCAGTACGAGGTGATAAAGGAAGAGCTGCTGGAGGTGAAGCAGAAGTATGGGGATGCCCGTCGCACGGAGATAATCCCCGATGCGCAGGAGTTCGTGGCGGAGGATTTCTACGCTGATGATGACGTGGTGATTACGATTTCGCATGAGGGGTATATCAAGCGAACGAATCTAACGGAGTACCGCACGCAGCACCGCGGAGGGCGGGGGACGCAGGGAAGCGGGCGGCGCGATAACGATTTTGTGGAGCATTTGTACTACGCCACGATGCACAACACGCTGCTGTTCTTCACCGAGAAGGGGCAGTGCTACTGGCAGAAGGTGTACGAGCTGCCGGAGGGCGCGCGTAACGCCAAGGGGCGGTCGATGCAAAATTTGATTCAGATGGATCCGGAGGACAAGGTGCGGGCGGTTATTAACGTGCAGAATCTGGACGATGCGGAATTTACCGATAGCCACTACGTGGTGATGGTGACGACGAAGGGGGTGGTGAAAAAGACGAAGCTGTCGGAGTACGCGCGCCCGCGGGCGAAGGGTGTGGCGGCGATAACGGTGCGCGATGATGATCGATTGCTAGATGCGGTGCTGACGGATGGGCATTGCGATTTGATTATGGCGAGCAGCTGCGGGCAGGCGATACGCTTCGCGGAGTCGACGGTGCGCGCGGTGTCGCGGAAGTCCATGGGCGTGCAGGGGATGCGTTTCGGGCGCGAGGATGACCGGGTCGTGGGGATGGTGGCATGGCGCGAGGATGATGATCGTAAGCTGCTCGTGGTGTCGGAGGATGGCTACTGCAAGCGTACGGCGGTGGATGAGTACCGCACGATAGGGCGTGGCGGCAAGGGGGTGCTAACGCTGAACGTGGAGAAGGCCGGGAAGCTGGTGAATATCCTCTTGGTGGCGGACGGTGACCACCTGATGATCATGTCGCGCCGCGGGGTGGTGATCCGTTTCCCGGTGGAGCAGACGTCCGTGTCGGGGCGCAACACGAAGGGCGTGCACTGCATTGCGCTCGGTAAAACGGATTCGATCGCTTCGATAGAGTGCGTGCCCCCCGAGGAGAACGATGGGGAGGAGCACGAAGAGGGTAGTGTGCCTGTTGCCGCCGCGGATGAAGAGGGGGAAGCGAGTGGCACAGAAGTTGAAGATTTGAACGAAAAAGTGTAGGACCTAGGAGTAACGTTGAAAATAAAGTACGACACATGATGAAGCGGAAAACATTATATGCATTGTTGGTGACGGTGCTAGCGTGCACGTTCGGAGTGGCTGTGCAGGCGCAGACCGCGCGACCCGATTTTGAAAGCCTGGCGAAGAAGCTTGCCAAGAGCGATAAAAAGATTGCCGATGCGAAAAAGGGTGCGGATGTCGGCACGTGGTTGGATCGGGGTGAGCTGCTCGAGGAGATTGCGGGCGCGCACTCTCTGTTCATCCAGCCGGGGTGGGATGTGGCAACAGTTATGCTTGTCATGGGGAAACCGCAGGGGGTGGAGCAGGTAACGGTGAAGGATAAAAATTATAGCGTGCTGCACTACGGCGAGGTGGATGTTTACGCGAGTGAGAATAAGCAAATTGCGTTTTCTAGAGTGGTGCGGCCCGTGGTGACGGACCCGCTGCGGCTGGCGTATGATGCGTATAATAGGGCTGCTTCGCTCGATGTGAAGAAGAAGAAAACTAAGAAGATTGCCGATGGGTTGAATCGGGTGCGCTCCATGCTCTTCAACGAAGGAGCAAGCTACTACGGGCAGGGGGAGTACGGCAAGGCGGGGGATGCGCTGGAGCTATCGGTGGAGGTAGGTCAAAACGCTTTGGTGAACACGACCGACACGGTTGCCATGTACTACGCGGGTTTGGCGCGCTACTATGAGGGGCAGAAGGAGGAGGCGTTGGAATACTTGAAAAAGGCCTTAGATAATGGGTATAAAAGCAATGGGGAGGCGATTTGCAGCTACTACGAGGTGGCCAAGGAGGTTGGAAAGATCGAGGAGGCGAAAGCGGTGCTGGAGTCGAACATATCAAAATTCCCGGCGCAGAAGTGCCTGATGCTGTCGATGGTAGATTACTACATATCGCAGGGAAAGGATCCGCGTGAGGCGCTGCCGTACCTAGAGAGGGCGATAGAGAATGACCCGACGAATGCGCAACTGCTTTTCGTGAAGGGGATTGTGCTCCAGAAGATGGGCGATGAGGATGGCGCTTTGCAGGCGTTCACCAAATCGAACGAGATACAGCCTGACTTCGTGGATCCCATTTACAATGTGGCCGTGATGTATTACAACGATGGCGTTGAGGCCCAGCGGAAGGCGATAGAGGACGGCAAGAAGTACGATGAGTACATGGAGCAGGCGAATGTGCTGTTCAAGAAGTCGCTATCGTACGCGGAGAAGGCCATGGAGATTCAGGCAGGTCATGAGGGCACGGTAGATATTCTGCGTTCGCTGTACTTCAAGTACCGCCAGGAGCCGGGGATGCAGGCGAAGCTGGATGCGCTGACGGCGAAATACCCGGCGGCGAAGTAGGTGTAGGGAGCGTTAGCGCGAGAATTGCGAGGGGCGATGCTGTGGAGGCATCGCCCCCATTCGTATCTGCGGGGTTGTGCGAGAAAAAGAGTATATTTGCGAGATGGGAGATGGGGTGCAGGGAGGGGTATTCTTTGGGCTAGGCAAAGCGGAAAGGAGGAGAGACACAGTATGGCGAATAGTGAAGAAAATCGGTTGGGCGGAGAGAAGAGCGCGCTATCGGTAAGCGCTGGGGTAAAAAAGCCGCCGATGGTGAACGAGGCGGTGATGGCCCGTTTGCGCCAGACGCGCCGTAGGCAGATGACGGTTGATGAGTACGTTGAGGGGATTCTGTCGGGCGATCGCACCGTGTTGAGCCGTGCGATTACGCTGGTGGAGAGCCTAAGGCCAGAGCATAACGCGCTGGGCCAGGAGATAATCGCCCGCTGCCTGCCGTACTCCGGGAAATCGTACCGGATAGGGGTGACGGGCGTTCCCGGCGCGGGTAAGAGCACGGTTATAGAGGAGTTAGGATGTATCCTTACGGGCCAGGGGCGGCGGCTGGCGGTGCTGGCGATCGATCCGAGCAGCGCGGTGACTCAAGGGAGTATTCTGGGCGACAAGACACGCATGGAGAAGCTTGGCGTGGATCCGAATGCGTTTATAAGGCCCTCCCCCTCGGCGGGGTCGCTGGGCGGCGTGGCGCGCAAGACGCGTGAGACAATCGTGCTATGCGAGGCGGCGGGGTACGATGTGGTGTTTATCGAGACGGTGGGGGTAGGGCAGAGCGAGACGGCGGTGCATTCGATGGTGGATATGTTCCTGCTGATATTGATTTCCGGCGCGGGCGATGAGCTGCAGGGCATAAAGCGTGGAATTATGGAGATGGCCGATGTGCTCGCCATCAACAAGGCCGATGGCCAAAACATAAAAAAAGCGTTGATGGCAAAAGCGCAGTACCAAAGCGCGTTGCGGCTGTTCCCGATGTCGGCCTCGGGTTGGTCGCCGGTGGCGACGACATGCTCGGCGTATACGCGCGATGGTTTGTTTGACCTATGGGATACCGTGGAGGAGTTTTTCAAGCAGATTAAGGGCAATGGATACTTCACGCGCCATCGTCGAGAGCAGTCGCAATACTGGATGCGCGAGACGATAAACGATGAACTTACGCGCCGGTTCTACGATGATCGGAATGTTACCGCGGCGCGCAGCGCGCTCGAGGAGTCGGTGAGGCAGGGTACGGTTAGCCCCTTCGCGGCGGCGCATGAGCTGCTCGATCTATTTTTTGCGGAGCAGCACCACTCGGAGTAAAGATGCGGAGAGATGATGACGATGAAGATAGAGGATGCGGGCGTGCGTAAGGCGTTACGTTGGGCATTGGCCTACGTGCTAGCGGTGCTCGTGCTTGGCGGCGGCATTGGTGGGTGCGTGCGTTCGCATCGGGAGAAGATGCCGCTGCGGGGTGAATTGCAAGTTAAGGATGGGACGAAAGTTCTGCTGTTCGTTCCCTTCCTGCGCGAACTGGGCGCGATCGATTCCGCGGTGGTGCGCGATGGGCAATTTGCGTTTAGCAATGGTTCGCTTCGCGGGGTTTACGTTTTTAGCGTACCGAATGAGGGAGAGTGGCTGGTGTATCTATCGGAAACGCCTACGCATATGCGCGAGGAAGCTACGGGGCCCATGCTTGCGCAGCCGTACGGAGATACGTTGAATTGGGTGCTACGAGAGAACCATTTGCTAGTGAGGGATTTAGGCGCAAAGATGCATGAGCTATCGCACGAGTATAACGCTTCAAAGGTGGATGGGGATCGGATGGCGCGCGCTAAGGCTGAGGCGTTAGATGCGATGTGGGAGCGCGCCAACGCGGAGTTTGCGGAGAAAATAGTTTCGCTGGTTTCAGATAATGTAGACAATGCTGTCGGGATTTTTTTGCTGCGCCAGTACAAGGAGCTATTCTCCCCGGAGTTGCTGCGAGCGCTTGGCCCGAGGGTTGAGAAGTATGCGCGATCGCATGAGGATGATGCGCATGCTGCGGCGCTGCTTGTCAATTTGCGGCGTAATGAGAATGTGCTACAGGGGGCTAGCGTTCCGCCAGTGGTAGGGATTCGTGTGGATGATGGGGTTGCGGTGCGTCTGGATAGCTTGGTTCGGGAAGGGAGCGAGACGTTGGTGCAGTTCTGGAGTTCTGGCGATGGGGAAAGCGTTGCGGCGCTTGGCAGTCTGCTGCGGGCGCATGGCGGGCAGCGGCTACGCGTCGTTGGGGTTTGCATGGCGCCATCGCGGGAAGAGGCGTTGGAGTATGTGAAGCTCTATGGGGCGGAAGGTATTAATATTCTTTGCAATAGCGAGATAAGCGAGGAGTACGGAGTTTGGGGAGGAGCTCGAAACTTTTTGTACGGGGTGGATGGAAGGTTGCAGCGACGCGATGTGTCGATAGATGAGCTCGAGGAGCGTTTACGGCGTGCGCAGCAATGATTTGTAGAGTATGGCAGGAGAGCATTCGCGGGTAGGTAAGATGCTTGTTTTCGGCGCGGGGAACGTGGCGTACTCGATGGTGCCCGCGTTGCAGGCCGTAAGTGGGGATAGAGGCGTGGAGGTGTATAGCCGCAGCGAACGTTCGGCAGCTGCGCTGGGCGCGGCGTACGGCGTGGAGTGGCACAGCGGATCCTGGATGCCGGGCGGTGCGTATACCGTGTGCGTTGTGGCTGTGCCGGACGGCGCGGTGCGGGCGAGCGTGGAGCGGCTGGAGGGAGATGGGCGTTTGGTTATCCATATGTCGGGGAGCGTGCCGGTGATGCCGCTAGCGCGAGGGATGAGCGGCGTGATGTATCCGTTGCAGAGCTTTGCGAAGGGGGAGCGCAGCGATCTGCGGGAGGTGCCGCTATTCGTGGAGGGCCAAGATGGTGCCTCTCACGATGCGATTTTTGCGTTGGCATCTAAAATTTCGTGTAAAGTGCGGACGTTGAGCAGCGCGGGGCGCGAGCGTTTGCATCTTGGGGGGGTGGTTGTTAATAATTTTGTGTACCGTCTTTTGGCGCTGGTGCAGGCGTTGGGCAAGGGGACGGGGGCCATTGAGGTGACCGACTACGAGGCGTTGTTGAAGACGACGATGCAGCGAGGCCTGAGCGCTGATGGGGGGAGCCGTCAGACCGGCCCTGCGCGTAGAATGGACGTGGAGACGATAGGGCGGCAGTTGCGTTTGGTGCAGAAAGAATTTCCCCGGCTGCTAGGGCCCTACGTTGCGATGACGGAGAGTATATTGTCAGCGAGTAAGGATGAGGAATTGAGCAAATGGAGGTGAAGAATTATCGAGAGGCCTTCCGCTGCGTGCGCGGCTTTGCGTTCGATGTGGATGGGGTGTTGACCAATGGGACGGTGCACGTGAACGCGCGGGGCGAGATACTAAGGGATGTGAATTCACGCGATGCGTGCGCGTTGCGAGTGGCGATGCAGGCGGGGTACCCAGTGGCGATAATCAGCGATGTCCATGAAACGGGATTAGCGCGTTACTGCGAGTTGCTAGGGTTACCGGGGTTCTCGGAGTTGCGGGAGTTGCGGTGGGGGAAGGTTAGTGTATATCAGATGGTTTGCGAAAAGGTAGATGCGTTGATGAATTTCTGCGAGAATGAGGGCTTGCTGCCGGCTGATATTCTCTACATGGGTGACGATATCCCCGATTATGGGCCTATGCGATGGGTGGGAATGCCCACCTGCCCGGCGGATGCGTCACGAGAGGTGCTGTCGGTGGCGAAGTATGTGTCGCCGTGCCCGGGCGGCGCGGGCTGCGTTAGGGATGTAGTGGAACAGGTCCTGCGCCTTCAGGGAGAGTGGCCATTGGTCGCGGAGGAGTGGCTGTAAAAAATTAGAGAACGCGTTAGGAATGAAAAGGCGGATGGCGTACGTGCGTTTGCTGCGTTTCAAGGAGTTGATACGGTTGGCGCTGCTCATGGTGGTGTCGCAATGGTGCATCGTGGAGGTTGGGATTCCGCAGGAAGCGCGCGGCATGGGCACAGAGGTTCATTTTTACTTCGCGTTCGTCGCCACGCTTCTAATCGGTGCGGCTGGGTTTGCGTTTAACGATTACTGCGATGCGAAACGCGATGCGAGCGAAGGGGAAAAGATGGTCATTGTGGGGCGCGTGCTGGTGCGGCGTTCTGTGCTGCTGCTGCATGTGGTACTCACTACGCTGGGCGTGATAAGCGGGGCTGTGGCGGCGCGACTGGTGAACAATCTGTGGCTATTCCTGCTGTTCCCGATGGCCGCGGGTTTGCTGTGGTACTACTCCACGCTATATAGGCGTCAATTCGTTGTTGGCAATCTTTTGAAGTCCCTGATGGTAAGCGGTTGCGGTATGCTTCCGGTGCTTTTTGAAGTTTTTTACCTTGAGGAGATGGAGTGGCGCCGCTTCGCGCTGGCGGAGATATCGATAACGCCCCTAGTAGAGGCGGGCGTAGGCTACGCGTTGATTGTTGGCGTTGCGACATTTGGGGAGCAGCTTCTCACGGACGTGCTGAACTTTGCGCGCAATACGCACTGCGAGAAAGATACGTTGGCGTTTCGATACGGTATATTCACGGCGAAGATGGTGACGGGGGGCGTCATAGTTGCGTACTTTCTGGGGGTTACATTTTTTTTCGTTCTATTGGCCAAGTTTTATAGTGTGGCTTTAGCTTCGTGGGGAATCGTGTCGTATGGCGTAGCGCTAATGGCGGTTCCTATATTCGGCTCATTGATGGCATTGCTCGCGGGGCAGCGGGTTGAACATTTTAAGGGGGCGCGGATGCTTTTTGCGGTGGGTCAGTATGGGTTGCTTCTTCTCCCGGTGGTAATGCTTTTTGCGCGTTAGCAGATGGGAAATAGCTTCTATCGTGGATTGCCGAAAGTGGTGCTAGCCTCGGGGTCTCCCCGTCGGGCGGATTTGCTACGGGGGATGGGAGTGGATTTTGAAGTTGCGCGAAGCGAGATTGATGAGCAGGAAGTGGGTAGAGGCGTCGCGGTGGAGGAGCTGCCCCTGCGCTTGGCGCGGAGCAAGGCTGAGTCCGTGGCAGCGCGCTACGTGAGTTCGCTGGTGGTGGGGGCAGATACGGTTGTGGCGCTGGACGGAGAGGCGTTGCATAAGCCGAACGATTTTGCTGAGGCGTGCGCGCGGTTGCATCGGCTATCCGGCAGGGAGCATCGTGTTTTGACGGGCGTATGCCTGTCGTATAAAGGAGAGAGCGAGAGTTTTTCGGAGTGCACGTACGTATGTTTTAGAAAGCTGCTGCGGGAGGAAATAGAGTACTACGTGTCGTCGTATCGCCCGTACGATAAGGCGGGGGGGTACGGGATACAGGAATGGATAGGATTGGTGGGAGTGTCGAGGGTTACAGGTTCGTACACGAATGTGGTGGGGCTGCTGACGGAAGCGTTGGGGCATCGATTGCTGCGCTATGTTGAGCTGGGGTAGCGATAGGAGGGCGCTGCTTGCGCGGCGAGTGGTAGTGCTGCTGGCGCTGTCGTTACATCCATTCATAGCAGTAGGGCAACGGGTGGAAGGAGTGGTTGTGGATGCGCATGGCCGAGGCGTTGGCAACGCGGAGGTGTATTTGCGGGAGGGGAATAGGATGGTTGCTCTTACCAATGAGAGGGGCGAGTTTAGCTTTCAGGCGGAAGGCCGGGATAGCGTTTGCTTTGACGTGCAGGCGTTAGGATTTTTTGGGGAGAGCCGATGCGTTCTGCCTGGCAGCTCGGAGGTACCGGTGCGGGTGACGCTGCGCGATCGTCTGATAGCCATAGAGGGTGTTGGGGTGCGCGGGCAGACTTCACCCCACGTAACGATGCAGCGTCTTGATATAGCCAATCTGCTGTCGCTGCAGGCGGCGGGAAGCGGCGTGGAGTCGCTGGTAAAGCTAATGCCCGGGGTGCATTCGAATAATGAGCTGAGCACCCAGTACTCGGTGAGGGGAGGTGCGTACGATGAGAATCTGGTGTATGTTGATGGGATTGAGGTGCTGCGCCCACAGCTGGCGCGTAGCGGGAGCCAGGAGGGGATGCCGATTATAAACCCGGATATGGTATCGGTCATTGAGTTTTCGTCGGGCGGTTTCCCGGCCAATTTTGGGGATAGGCTTTCATCGGTGCTGAACGTAAGGTATCGCACGCCCCGGAAGTTCAGGGCGAAGGTTGACCTAAGCTTAATGGAGAATCGAGCGTGCATTGAGGGGGCATCTTCGGATAAGCGTCTTTCTGGAATTCTTGGCGTACGCTATAAAAGCACGCGTTTGCTTTTGAATACCACCGAAACGAAAGGGGATTACCATCCCTCGTACTTCGATGTTCAGGCGAAGGGAAGGATGGAATTTAACCCGGATTGCGAGCTTTCGGCGCTTCTTGGCTTTTCACGCAATGTGTACTTTTTTAAGCCGCACAATAAGGTTACCCGTTTTGGGGCGTTGACAGCAGATTTTTTGCAGATGAACGTGTACTACGAGGGCCAGGAGCGTGATACCTACATGACAATGTTCGGGACGGTGCAAACGCGTTGGCGCGCTACGCCCCGCCTTACGCTACGCGGGCAGCTGGGTGGATACTGGGTTCGCGAAGAAGAGAAATTTGACATTTTAGGAGAGTACTGGCTCTCCGAGCTTCGCGGCGTGGAGGAGGTTCGGCCTGTAGTAGATAGCGCGTCCAACGTGGGTATCGGGGGATTCTTAGAACATGCGCGGAATCGTTTTGAGGGGGCGGTTGCCACCGTGAAAGGGAATATGGATTACCAATTCTCTTTGGGAAATGTGGAGGTAGGGCTGGAGCTGTCCCCCCGCTATTTTTATCATGTTGCGAATGAGTGGAATTTGATGGATAGCGCGGGGTATGCTGTGCCGCGCGCCCTGCGCGAGGTGCCGGTGCAGGGGTTGGCCAGAGGTGCGGGAGGATTTCCCTCCATGCTGTACTCTATGTATGCGCAAACGCAGCTCCGCTTCCCGTCCGCCGCAGGGATCCTTACGCTAGTGGTAGGGATAAGGGGTTCCGGGGTAGGGCAATGGCGCGATTTACGGGTTAGCCCTAGGGTGTCGGCATCATTTGTACCTGAGTCGGCTAAAGATTTGCGGCTGTACGTAGGGGGAGGTTTATACTACCAATACCCGTTCTACAGGGAGATTCGCGATAGGGCAGGAGGGATTCACCCGGATGTACACCCGCAAAGAAGTATCCATGCGCTCGGCGGCGCGCAGTGGGGCTTTCAAGCGGGCGGCAGGCCGTTCAGGCTGCAAGCGGAGGTGTACGCGAAGTGGGGCGCGCAGCTGGTGCCGTACGTTATCGACAATGTGCGCCTTCGCTACGAGGCGCAGAATGCGGCTAAGAGCCAGACCTACGGTATGGATTTGAGGCTCAATGGGGAGTTAGCTCCCGGCGTGGAATCGTGGGTGAGTTTGTCCGTTATGCGATCGCGAATGCGTATAACGGATAAACTGCGAGAGGCGAATCGTCAGCCCGCCGCGGACACCTATTTTTATGCTCCGCATGATCAACTTTTCGGTGCTTCACTGCTCCTACAGGATTATCTCCCTGGGGTACCTGGTTTTCGAGTTGCGTTGCAGGCGAGCTACGCTCTGGGCATTCCACTGGTGCTGCCGAATGGGCGGTACGGCCAGCAGTCGCGTATGCCCTCGTACAAGCGGGTGGATATTGGTTTTTCTTACGCGTTCAAGGATGAGAACTACTCTCTGCCTCGTCTTTCCCGCGCGCAGTGGCTGAAGAGCTTGATGGTTTCCGCGGAGGTTCTTAATCTCCTAAACTTTGCCAATACGGTTTCGTATATGTGGATTAAAGTGACCAATGCGCAGGGGCGTAGCTCCTCTCTGGCAGTGCCGAATTATCTTACTAGCCGCTGCGTGAATATACGCTTTGTTATGTCTATCTAGAGGTTTGGTCGAGCCAGAGGAGGAGGTTAGCGTTGAATAATGCCTACCAGCTACTTGCGGGCTAGATGAGGGTGCGGAAGGATATGCACGGTGGTTGCGGCTGCGTTGCGGTTGGCCATCGATTTAGCGCGCCGGAGAGGTGCAGGTTTAGCCATGCGCATAGCGGTGTTGCCGGTGCTTAGGCCTACGCGATCTATCCTAAAGAGGTATTGAGCGTATGGACGTATCGTGGAGAAAGGGTTCGGCGCTTGCCCCGTTGTATGTGAGGAGATATGTCCAAGTGGAGTAGTAGTGCAGGCGTAAAATTGCCTTGTGCCGGCTGTGGAGTTCAGCCCTAAAAAAGTTAGGTACCTTTCTTTCTCCAAGGTGATGCTAAGAATTGGATATTTTACTGTACCTTCGCGTGAAGGTAAGGGCGTAGAGGCTCTGTTCTTTCATGTAAGTAACTTGAAAAGTATTTCTAGAATGAAGAGGAGTGTACTTGGGCTGGTTGTGGTGCTAAGCGTTTCGCTCATGGGCTGCCAACAGGGAGCGAAGAATGTGGAGGCAGAGGGAAAAGATAGTTCTGCAAATGTGACGGTGGGTGGAGGCAATGAAACGGGAGGTGGCGTTGCCAAGACGGTAGTATTTCCTGAGGGCAGCGTGAAGATCGTGTGGGTTAACATGGATTCCCTATTGACCCACTACGATTACTATTTCGATTTGCAGCGAGAGATGAGCGATATGACCGGAAAGGCTGAAAAAGATTTGCAGACTAAAGGTCAGTCGTTGGAGCGTAGGGTTGCGGCGTTTCAGGATAAGGTTCAAAAAGGCCTCATGACTCGTAGCGAAGCGCAGAAGGAACAGGAGTCGTTGCAGGCCGAGCAGGGGCGTTTTTTGCAGCTTCAGGAGCAGCACCGCCAGCAACTTTTAGAGGAGGAGCAGGTGCGCACCCGGAAGGTGAGTGAGGCTATTTCCGAGTTTATAAAGAAATATAACGCAACGGGCGGCTACGATTTTATATTGAGCGGCCCGATGCTGTACGGCTCCCCCGCGCTGAATGTGACGGAAGAGGTGCTGAAGGGGCTTAATGAGGAGTACGCGGCGCAGAAGAGGAATGCTGCTCCGAGTAAGTAGGAATCGATAGGCGGTACGTAGCGTATGTTGGAAAGCGAGGCAGGAGAACAGCAGGGCTGCGCGCCTTCTTTGGCGCGCAGCCTTTTTAATCGTGCGCTCCGCTACGTGCGTACGCACCGGTTTGCGTTGATTTTAATTTTTTTGGCGGCCTACCTGCTTTTTTTTAGCGAGAACAACTTGGTTTCTATACTCATTGCGAGGAGGCGAATCGCGGAGCTAGAGGAGAGGTGCGATTACTATCGGGAGAAGATTACCGAAGATAGAGCGCGTTTGGAGCAGCTGCGCACCGACAACGTTAACCTTGAGAAGTATGCTCGGGAGCAATTCTACATGCACCGGGAGGATGAGGACGTTTATGTTTTGGAGGAGGGGGAGTGAGAGGTTCTGTAGTTTGCTCAGAACGAAGCTCTTAACGTTGCAAAACCAGAGTTACTGGTTGGTAGGTTTCCATTCTTTCTGAGGGAATATGTGCAGTTTACTTCCAGAAATGCCGAAATTTTGTAGGTAAGCGTTGCAGTAAGGTCGAAGTTGTGCCCATTGGTATTTCCCTGTAGGGTTTGGTAGGCGAGCGCGTGGAGCCCGATGGCATCTCCGTTTACGAGGCAATAGGTAAAAATAGTAGTTCCTTTCCATTTTGTAGAGAAGGGGATGTCCATTCGGTAGGCGTACTTTTGGCTTCTGACCCTTAGGTGTTTTGGTTGTAGGGTTATCCAGCTATGCGCGGCGCTTACTTCGTGGGTTTGGGCCTGTTTTCCTCGCCATAGTACGGAGCCCCCGATTTGCCATAGCGTTAGCTCCTCGAGGGCGTGCAGGGCGTAGGGGCGTGCCTGCCGTTGCTTGGATCGTTTCCCAAGCACGTTGAAGTTAAACCCCTGCCGTTGTGGCGTTTCCAGGGTGAGTTGGTGGTGCTTTGCGGTTGCTGTCGCTATTCCTTGGGCGATTGTTTGCCAGCTATCCGATAGGGTGAGGCTATAGGTTAAAGATAGGGGTGTTGCGTTTCTATTGATGGAGGCGGTTAGCGTTGCGGAGCGGAAGCGTTCTGGAATTACTGCGTAATCGATTGTGGCGAATGGGTTGAGTAGCTGCTCCAAATGCTTGTCTGTCCTCTTCGCGTTGTGTTCGAGCGTGGCTGTGAGATCGAAACGTTGCCACCAGCGGGAGGATGAGTCGATGGGTAGGTTATCCTGGCGGGGGGAGAGCGATAGGGTGAAAGAGGCGTTGGCTGAAAGTACTTTTTGCTGTTCGCTGCTCGCCACCATCTGTTTGATGAATAGTGCCTGATCTGCGTGCTGGGCAGGAAAGAACTCGTCGAGTTGCGGTTTTCCATCGCCGTTCCCATCGATCCACGCGTGCGTACCCTGCCCTATGGGTACGGGGATGTAGTGAAATTGCCATTTGGGGAGTAGTTCTGACGAGAGTGAAAGCAGCGCGTTGTAGTGTATTCTTTGCCGCGCAACGCTCTGGATGTAGTTAATCGAAGAGAGTATGGTTAGGTTTGGTTTTTCGTGTTGTGGCGATGCGTGGTTGAAGGTTACGCGAGAGGATGCAGTTCCGGTAAGGGATCCCGATTTCCCGATGGGGATGCTGGCATTGAGGATGTTTTCGATGGCGTGGTGGTGGGGTTTTAGCGTTACGAACAGCGCGGTGTCCCAGGTGTGTCGGTAGGCGGATTGAATGGAGGCTTTTACGGCTAAAGTATCGATGAGCGAAATGTTTATTCCTCCCTCCGCATACGCGTAGGGGAGGAGTTGCGTTAAAAGGAGACGGCGCGTAGGAATTAGCCATTCGCTCCTGGCGTTGCCTTCGACCCGAATTTTAGCGAGGGGGCGAGCGATGGAGGTTGCAATTGCGCCTCTCGTGATTTGTAACGAGTCGGACCTGCGCACGAGCGTTGAGGCATTTAGGGAGAACTCCCAGCTGGATGCGTGCAGCGCGCATTGGGCAGCTGCGCGCCAAGCGGTAGAGTTGGGGCGCCAGAGCATCTCACCTTTAAGCGAAGCCTGCGCGTTTACGTTGCGAGAGGTGAGCGACACTGCGGCATCCGCCCATGGGTCGTCAATCTCTGCTGCGCGTTCGCCCCAGTTGCGATGGAACTCTAGCGGCAGGAATCGACTTACGGGTGCAAAGTTCTTTGACACCCATCTGCCACGGGTGTGGATGTATAGCCCATCATCGCCGTAGGCGGCTATCCGCGCATTTTGCATTACCTCGATGGCGTATGAATGGTGCCGGTGAATATTTGTTAGGCTATTTGCATTTTCATCGGTGTACGCTGTAGAAAGGGATACGTCTGCCGGAATGTTTTTCCACCGCTTGGTTATGTTGGCCTCGAGCATGGTATGGTGGGCTGGGGGGGAGATGCGTATGCCCGGGGCGTACTCCCCCTGGGGGGTACCGTTGGATGGGGCGCCCCATTGGTATACCCTACCGTTGTACGCCCCCTGCGTGAGGATGTAATCGCCCCGATTCGCCCCAACGTAGGCGAATGGGAGGGCAAGTAAAGAATCGTGGATCCCGGCGGGGGAGTAGCGGAATATGGTAAAGGGAAGTCCGTGTACCGTTGTATCAACCTGTAAGTATCCACTCTGCATTCGCCCCCCCACCTTTTCGAGTCGCGGAATAATGGGAGTGCCTTTGTTCGCCTCCTGGATATTGCGCAGCGTTTCAAGGGTTGTTTCCCCATTTAATTCGGGGGGAAGTGAGGCCAAGCGGTCATGCGCGATGTACCCCTTAAAATGGATTTGCCACCCCTGATGATTCTGTGCCGACGCGCTAACATTCCCCAGCATACGGGTGTAGGTTCGTTTGGTTGTTTCGTACTCTACCACAATACGCGAGCGGCTGTTGATTGGACGCTTCGGAGTGAATGTTACGGAGCCGAGGTTGTAGTCTATGGTGTAGTCGTTTTCGTTTCCCCGCACGAGTAGCTCGCCATCGAGATACACGCGTTCGCTTCCAGCCTGAACTACGATTTGGGCGAAGTCATGGTTTCCAAACAGCGTGTACGGACCCTGTATTCCCTCCATTGCATCGATGGCAGCGCGTTCGATTTCCCCCTTGCCTGTGCCAATTGCCATGTTGATTGCTAGAGAGTCGCGCCCGCGCCATTCTCCCTTCCATTCCCCACCGATTCCCTTAATTTCTTCACGCTGGCGGAGGAAGGATCCGTGCGATTCCTCGAGTCGGATGTCGCCGGCCTCGATGCGCCAAGCAGTGTCGTAGACCCGTAAGAAAAGCATATTAATATTGTCAATTCTCGCAGAGGTGCCATCCGGTTGGAAAGGGAGAGAATTGTCGGCTATGTGCGCTTCGAACCGGGCTGAGCGGTAAAGCGGGCCATAGATGGAGAGGTTGATAGTGCTGCTTGATGGGGCTGCATACGTTTGGCTCCCCATACCGACCGTGCGTTCGGCGATACCTCTGATGGTGATGGGTGGTAGGGGTGCTGCGACGGGAGCTGAGGCCGTTTTGGGTAGTAGCGGGGCGAGGGCGCTGGCGGGAGAAAGCAGTTCGAGAAGTCGCTTTGCAGGAGAGCTGGCGTGCAGCTGAAGATCGATGGGGCGAAAAGAGATAGAGATAGTATCGCCGTGGCGTATTCGTGGGGCGACGAACGCAATGGAGGTGAGCGTTGAATCGAGTTGCCAGGCGAGGGAGGTCGTGTCGCCGTTGAGCCGGAGGCTATTGGGTAGTATTGGGAGTGAAGATATAGTTTGCGGGTAGGGTAGGATTGCCACCCTGCACCGCTTAAGATTTGATGGCGGGAGCAGGGTGTTCGGTTGCGCTGAGACCCTGTTGGTAAGTGGCAGGAGTAGCGTAGCGAGCAGGAGAAGGGCAGGGAGCGTGAAAGGAGACGCGGATAGTCCCCTTCGTGCTACTGCCGCCATGCAGGGGCTGTTAACGTATGCGGATCGCAGAGCAGTTTGGGGAGAAGATTTCTGGAAGATGCGCGCACGGGGGAGATGTCTATACCTCCACGGCGTGTGTATAGCGTGGCGACCATCAGGCTTTTGGGATGGAGCCATTCTGAAAGTTGCGTGAAAAGCATTTCGCATATTTCCTCGTGAAAGTGGTACTCATCGCGTAGGGATATTACACGGTTGAGCAGTTCGCGCGTGGGGCAGGGGGAATTTACCTGCGCGGTTAAATATAGGTTACCCCAGTCCGGCTGTCCCGTGATGCGACACCTGCTACGCAGAAGACGCGTATGGAACTTTAGCGTAGACCCGGCGCTTAAATCTGGAGTGTCGGGGTTATCCTCCGCGGGTTGAAAGCCGTGGAAATCGAAACCATCGGTGTATGCGTTATGCGGTACGCACTGCACGGTTGTCTCAAGAAGTTTCGAAAGGTCGCCCTCGACGCATTTTGCGAGCGCGTGGCGCGCAGCGCGTGGCGTTTCGCCCAGCATGGTGCTATTGAGAGAGTGGAGATACAGTTTCAACGATTTGCTTTCCACCAAAAACGTGCTATCCGCGGGGTAAACGATTTTTAGCACGCATTGGGTGGGTAGACCCGATGCTGTGAGGCAGGATGCCTCGTAGGCTTGCCATACATCGAACCCCACGAAGGGGAGGGGCTGCGCTATTTTTGCTTTAAGCCGGTTAACCTCCCTTGGCACCCGCACGAGAAGCGATGGGTCGTAGTTTTCGGGTAGCATCGAGCGCTGCCCGAGGTGCCTTGCTTCAGGGAGTATTTTCGAAAGGTCTTGTGGGATTGCCATTGCTATGTGGGGTGCAGCGAAATGTTTGGAGCTGGTTTAATGTCTACTAATTGCGAAGCGTCGCGCGCAGCCGCGCAGTTTTCATCGTTGCGAAGGTACGTATTTTTCCTGCTTTTTCTACGGTAGGCTACCGCAATGGATGGCGGTGGCGTGGCAATTGCTTTTCGCTAAATCGGTTTACCCTATGTCGTTGGAGGCTATCGTAAGGGGACCCATTGTAGTTCACGGTTGGCATTAAGCGCATTGCGGGGTTTGCCTGATCGGTACGATTGGGAAGCGAGGCTGAGGATGGAGTCGAAATTGGGACCTACGCAATGCATGGGATGCTGCGCGGTGTGAAATTTCGCGGTGGTCTGCACGGGCTTCGCGGAGCTGCGTAGGGAGGAATGCGCGCCGCCCCTTGTTTTTGGGAGTCTGGGCTGACGGTTCGTGCGCTCTGCAATCGAGGGGCATTGCGAACCCTTCAGACGATTAAGAGACCCTTCGCGACAGGAATGGCACGCATTTACTCCGCATCGTGCTTGCATCGCAGCGCGCTGGCCTATTTTACCAACCGAATGATGTGGTACTCTTTCTTCCCGCGTTGCGCCAGGATGTATTTACCATCGATGGCGTTTGATGGCATCACCATTTCGTCCGCGGCCTCCACCCGCGTCTTATTGATGCTGACTCCTCCCCCCTGCACGGCGCGTCGTAGCTCCCCTTTGGATGGGAAAACTTGGGTTAGCTCGGTGAGAAGCGTAATGACGTCAATCCCATTTTCGAGCGAGGATGCGGCCACATCGTGGGTTGGAACCCCTTCAAACACGGCTAGGAATGTTCGTTCGTCGAGACGAAGTAGCGCGTCGTGTGTGTTTTTTCCGAATAGGATGGCGGAGGCTGCTATGGCCTTTTCGAGCTCTTCGCGCCCGTGCACCATTTCCGTGACCGCGTTGGCGAGAGCATTCTGAAGGATGCGACGATGCGGTTCGGCGTGGTGCTGCGCCACCAAAGATTCCACGGTGCTCTCGTCAAGCATTGTGTAAATTTTAACGTACCGCTCGGCCTCCTCATCGGTCGTGTTTAGCCAGAACTGGTAAAATTGGTAGGGAGAGGTACGTTCAGGATCTAGCCATACGTTTCCCTGCTCCGTTTTTCCGAACTTCCGCCCATCGGATTTGGTAATTAGGGGGCACGTGAGACCGTAGACCTGCGCGCCGTCAATTCGACGCACAAGCTCAATGCCCGTGGTGATGTTACCCCATTGGTCGGATCCGCCGAGCTGCAGCGTAACGTTGTAGTCGCGATGCAGATGTAGGAAGTCGGTGGCTTGGATAAGCTGGTACGAGAATTCGGTAAACGAAAGCCCCTGGGCGCCGCTTGATGTATCGAAACGCCGTTTGACGGAGTCTTTGGCCATCATGTAGTTCACCGTGATGTGCTTTCCGATATCCCTTATAAAGCCGATGAAGGAGTATGGGGCGATCCAGTCATGGTTATTGACGAGCCGTGCGCAGTTTGATGCCCCATCGTCAAAGTTGAGCAGGGAGGACAGCTGGGCCTTTATGCCGTCTATATTCGTTTCGATTTGCTCTTTGGTGAGTAGATTACGCTCCTGCGATTTGCCGGATGGGTCGCCGATCATGCCCGTGGCCCCCCCGATGAGTACGATGGGCCTATGGCCGCAGGCCTGAAAGTGCTTAAGTATCATCACCGATACCAAATGGCCGATGTGCAGGGAATCCGCGGTGGGGTCAATCCCAACGTAGGCAGCGCGCGGAGCTTTAAGGAGGTGTTCCTCAGCGCCGGGAGTTAGGTCATGCAGCATACCCCTCCACGTGAGTTCTTCGATGAAATTCTTCATACTTTCAGACTCGCTTTACAACGCAACGATACTACGCGGGCGTATCGAATCAGCTGAGCCTCCACGTTCCCGCTGTAGCCCCACTAGGAATCGAACCTAGATTTAGAGTTTAGGAAACTCTCGTTCTATCCGTTGAACTATAGGGCCAACCTAGAATCTTGCGCGAAGGTAGGGAGAAAAGTGTGAAAACCAAAATGGGGATAATTTTTGCGCCGTCCCGCACGCGGGACGGCGCAATGCATCTCTGCGCTAGGGGTAGGTTTAATCGTCGCTGCTACCGGATGATTCCCCTCCGTCCTCTGCGCCCTCCTCTAGGGGCTCGGAGCCGTACGCCTCCCCTTCAATGTAGTAGGATGGGGTTTCACCGTACCCCCCCGTTGTGAGGCGCTTGGTGACGAGCACCACGATGCCCCCCTTGGCCACGCAACGTTTCTTTATTCTCGTCTCCGCGCTGCGTTGCGCTGATTGCTTCGTCTTGTTGGTGGGGCTCGACTTACCTGACACTACGCCCCGGGCGTAGAGCCCATCTACCTGCGCGGCATCGTCGACCAGCATTACGATCTTCCAGTCGTCTTCCGACACGTCGACTACTGCTTTCTGGTTGAGCGTCTGCGTGCGGCCGGTGCTGTAGATGATGCGGTGCACGTTGCGTTCGCGCAGCGAGTGCTCCTGCCCAATCGTATCTACGTAGTAGACATTGCTCCCGAAAATGTTTTTCAACGTCCCGACCTTAATCCCGCCGGACGTGAGCACGATCGTGTCGAGCGCCCTCTTCGCCGGGGTACCAGCCGTCGCGCTCATCCCTACGCCCATCACGCCCACTAGGAGCAGCAATTGACACAGGGATGAAAACTTGCCTAGCGACATAGACAGTTTACTTCTTCTGCCCGTTGAATTCGTCAGAGATGGTGAGCTTGTGGCGTCCCTTCGCCCGTCTCGCGGCGAGTACGCGCCGCCCGTTCGCCGTTGCCATACGTTGCCTGAAACCATGCTTATTCCTCCTTTTGCGTACCGATGGCTGGAATGTCCTCTTCATGAATGCCTCCTCTTTGTCTTTGAATTACCTTACCCTCAAGACCTGCCCCGAGACAGACCCTTCGTATCGTCGCGAAGGTACAAATAATTTCTAAATTCAAATCGCTGCGATTCCGTCCGCCGAAGATGGACAAAAAGCTCAGTACTGTTCATACCACCCCGCTCGCGTTGCGGGTCAATCTACACTTGTGCAAAAGGTGTGCCGCGATTTAGCAAGGCGTTTCCCCATGCGTGTTGTATGGGTGTATTGAGAAGTTGAACCGTAGCCTAACCGCACCAGGGCCGTTCGTGCGAGGCATCAAAGCCAATTATCGCCCTGAATAATTGGCTTTGATACCTATTTACTGCTTTGCGTATGCGGTGGGCTTAGGGTGCGTGGGGGTTGCTTCTACATTAGAACGGAATCGGGGAGGGTGGCGCGATCGTGCTGTTGGGCTAATCCTTTGGGTAGGGCAAAAGATAATTTTCTTGGGGGGCGCTCCTATCTCTACGTTGATCTTACGGTGCCGCTGCGCGCGGCAGTCCCTACCCATTCATGCTGCTAATAGTATTTGAAGGCTTAAGGGTGCGTGTGCGCATGATGGTTGAAGCGCGCGCGACCGTTATTTTGGTGTGTCGGCGGTCTACCGCCGGCGTAGGGTGGCGATTGTGGCACCATTGCCGCGGCCCGCGACTTGAATGCGCGGATGGCCGTGCCGGGAACAGCCGGGGAAAAGAATGAATTTGGCGGTAAATGGGATGGCGGGAGCGGTGAGCGCGCTGCCTGACTCGATCTCAGCGCGTGCGCTTGCAGGTTGCTGGGGAATAGCTAGGTGCCCCTTTTGGGGACGTAATGCGCGTGGCTTCCTACTGGTGCGCAGCGCGGTGCGGTTCTAGCAGTGGGCTAATCTAGGTTGTTCACGAGTTGGAGGGTTACCTCTGGGAGGTGTTGATGCTCGAGGGTGTGTATGCGGGCCGCGAGCGTTTCGGGCGTATCGTTTGGGAGAACGGGGCAGGTGGCTTGGAAGATGATTTCACCCTCATCGTAGCGTTGGTTAACGTAGTGGATGGTTATCCCGGAGAGCTTTTCATGGGCATCGATAACGGCCTTGTGCACCGCGGCGCCATAGTACCCTTTGCCCCCGTATTTTGGGAGTAGTGCCGGGTGTAGATTGATGATGCGGCGCGGGAAGCGGGCAATGACGGCATCTGGAACCTTCCATAGGAAGCCCGCGAGGACGATGAAGTCAATGTCGAATTGCTTTAGCGCATCGAGCGTTGCATTCTCAAAATTGGGGGTTCGTGGAATATAGATTGAAGCCACCCCGTGGTTTTCGGCGCGTTGCAGCGCGTAGGCGTGTGGCTGATCGGCCAGTAGGAGCGAAATTGTGGCGTTCTTTTCGTTGGAAAAGCGTGAAATTAATCGCTCCGCGTTACTTCCATTGCCCGAGGCAAAGATGGCTAATCTTTTCATCCTGAGATCTTTAACTTTTGCTACGTTTAAAGTGGGTGACAAATTATTTTCTTTTTTTGGCAAAGTTAAAAAGAAAACTCATTACCTTTGCGCCTACCTTCAGTAGGTGTGCACGGGATGGTGCTCACGGATGTAGGCGTAAGGTTCTTTTCGTTTGTTGAATCTAAAAAAGGGTTTCAATCATGAATGTAACGGAAAAGGTGAAGTCGATAATCGTGGAGAAGCTGGGTGTTGACGAGAGCGCGGTGGTGCCTAGCGCCAGTTTTGCGAATGACCTGGGCGCGGATTCTCTGGATACGGTGGAGCTAATTATGGACTTCGAGAAGGAGTTCGGGATACAGATTCCCGATGAGGATTCGGAGAAGATTGCTACGGTGGGCGATGCGATTTCATACATTGAAGCGCACGTGCAGAAGTAGGCGGCGCTATCGATTCTAGAATGGCAATTTGCGATAGATGCCGATGGCTATGGGACTAAAACGAGTGGTGGTGACGGGCGCGGGCGCCCTCACGCCGATAGGTAGCACGCTGCCGGCATTTTGGGAGGCTTTGGCCGCGGGGACGAGTGGCAGCGCGCCGATAACGCATTTTGACGCTTCAAAATTTAAGACGAGAATAGCGTGCGAGGTGAAGGGCTACGACCCCCAAAATCATTTCGATCGTAAGGAGGTTCGTAAGCTCGATTTGTACACGCAGTACGCTATGGTGGCGGCGCATGAGGCCATGCAGGACGCAGGGCTTCTGGAGGCTGGCGTTGACCCGGAGCGTGCCGGGGTGATTTGGGGGTCGGGCATTGGTGGCATTGGCACTTTCTGGGAAGAGGCCAAGGTGTTCTTCTCGGGCGATGGCACCCCGCGGTTTAGCCCATTTTTTATCCCCAAAATGATTTCGGACATCGCTGCTGGTCAGATTTCCATCCGCTATGGCTACCGTGGGCCGAACTACACGGTCGTGTCGGCGTGCGCTTCGTCTACCCATGCGTTGATCGATGCGGCCAACCTTATCCGGCTGGGTAAGGCAGATCTGTTCATCTCAGGCGGCTCGGAGGCTTCAATCAATCCTCCGAGCGTGGGTGGCTTCAGCGCCATGATGGCGCTTTCTACGCGTAACGACGAACCGCAGCGGGCTTCGCGTCCCTTTGATAGGGATCGTGATGGCTTCGTGATCGGTGAGGGCGCCGGGGCGTTGATCCTCGAGGAGCTGGAGCATGCGAAAAAGCGTGGTGCGAAAATTTACGCGGAGCTCGTGGGGACTGGTATGACGGGTGATGCGTACCATCTCACGGCGCCTAATCCTGATGGTGTTGGCGCTGCGAAGGTCATGCAGTTGGCTATCGATGAGGCGGGTATACGCCCGGAGGAGATTGACTATGTGAATGTGCATGGAACATCCACTCCGCTCGGCGATGTGGCAGAGCTAAAGGCGCTGGAGAAGGTGTTTGGTGATTCTGTGTACGGGAAGGTGAGCATTAGCTCGACAAAGTCGATGACGGGCCACCTGTTAGGGGCGGCGGGCGCTGTGGAGGCGTTGGCCTGCCTTTTCGCTATGCAGAAAGGCATTATCCCGCCAACCATTAACCTCGAGAACCGCGATGAGGCGATTGACGCGCGTATCGATCTTACGCCTAATAGGGCGAAGCAACGGACGGTTAACTACGCTTTGTCGAATACATTTGGTTTCGGAGGGCATAACTCCTCTATAGTCTTTAAGCGCTTCGAGTAGGCGTAATGCGGCTGTGGGGGTGATTTCGTTGCTTGCGTCTTTGCAGCGTAGGTTGCGTTACGCTAGGCTGCGTAAGGAGGAACCCGAGCTTGTGGACTTTTTAGTTCACAAGCTCGGTGTGTATCCGGGCAGTTTGGAGCTTTACCGCGTGGCGTTTACCCCTCGTGGCGCGCCTTTAGAGCTGGGGTCGGGCATGAAAGTAACCAATGAGCGGCTCGAGTACCTCGGTGATGCCGTGCTTGAGCTGGCGGTCAGCGATTTCCTTTTCCATCGTTACCCGACCCGCGAGGAGGGTAAGCTTACGCAGCTCAGATCGTATCTTGTTTGCCGAAAGAGTTTGAATCAGCTCTCTGAGCGTATCGGTTTAGGGCGACTCGCTGTGGGAATGACTGGCGGGCGGAACTTCTCCATGCGTATGAAGGGCGATGTGCTAGAGGCATTTTTTGGCGCGCTATTTTTGGATGTGGGGTTTAATGCTGCGCGGAGGGCCTTCGTGGATGGGGTGCTGCGGAATAATATTGATTTCGCGGAGGTCGAGGCGCATAGCGTAGATCCAAAATCGTTAGTCTATATCTGGGCGAGAAAGCAGGGTGTATCCGTGCAGCTAGATGTGTGCGCTGATCCAAACGATTCGTCCCATTTTTTGGCTAGAGTCTTCGTTGATGGTGTGCTACGCGGCAAGGGTGTAGGGGTGCGCAAGAAGCTTGCAGAGCAGGAAGCGTGCGCCCAAATGTGCCGTGAGCTGCTGATAGAGGGGGATTATTGATTTGGAGGGCAGCCGCCTATGGCTGCCTCGTATGGGGTGATACGTAGCTGCGTATGCGTGCCGCGAAGCGTTCTTGGGGGGATGGGTAGCTTCTTGTGCTGAGATGCACGTTGGGGAGGCGTGGTGCGTGACCGTCGTGGGATTGGGATTCGCCGAGAAAACGATCTTCTTTTAGTAGTTTTTTAGGACACTTTTTCCTGCCATTTTCTGGGTGGGAATCTGAGGTTCTTGGGTTTGATGCTGCTTTTTCTGATCTGCTGGGGAAGGCAGTTGTGATGGAGTTTTGGCGGTGGGGTTGACTTAAAATTTACCCATTTCAATGTTGATGGTATCTTGTATGTTGCCCCGCCATTTAGAGGGGTGAGGATTCGCTGTTTGAGGGGTTCAGGCTACCGGGAATCCCTATTTGCCGTGATGCGCTTTGGATGGGGAGTAGCAATTGGTTACAGGTACAGCTCGGGAAAGTATATGCGGTTGAGCTTTTCGCATACTAGGTTCGACACGTTGGTGCTGTAGCGTCGGTCGTTGACCCCTAATACGCTTTCAATACCATGCACAGAGGATGCGAGAAATACTTCCTCCGCCGCGTTTAGCATCTCAAGCGTGAGGGGCGTTTTTGCTATAATGTTTCCCGTGGCTGAGAAGTAGGCCTCTTCGATTAATGGTCTTATGGGATCGAATCGCACGCCTTCGCTGAGGGGCGGAGTGATGGTTTCCCCGTTGATGAGGGCGTATACCATCCCTTCGATGGCGTTGGCCACCCGCCCCTTGCTGTTGAGAAGGAGGTGTTCGCTCCATAAGCTTTTTTTGAGCAGACGTTGGCTAATCCATGCCGCGGGGTCCGAGAGCCACTGCACGTTGGCGCGCCTGTTTAGAGCCTTCGTGCTATCCTCGAGCACCTTTACCAGCAGCCCCTGCGTTCGAGGGGCGAAGCCAGACCTTTCAAGGGGTTTTGTTTCCAGAAAGAGTGCGCTTACCATGACGTCGGATCCGTAGTCATTGGGGGAGAGCGTTGGCACTATGGATAGGCGGGTGAGCGTATCGCTGAAGTACATGTTCTTGTTGAGCAGCCCGACGATTGCGTTGTGGATGCTTGTTTCCGTTACATTGCTCAGCGGGGGGAGCATGGCGATGCCCGCTGCATCCTGCAACCATGTGAAGTATTTAGAAAAAAAACGGGGCTTCGTATGCAGCGCGTGGAGTTCGGTGTAGACCCCTCCCATCGTAGCAACGCGCCACGAGGGAAAGTTCCGTGGGAGTTCGTTCTCTTTGATGAAAACCCCATCGAACCACAGATGTGGTTCCGGGGGGTAGGGGCGTCCCGGGCGTCGTTTCTGCGCGGTGGGCGCGATGAAGGCCGGTTGCCCTAGAATCCGTTGACTCTCACCACGGTCCATGGAGCAGCGTGTTGATAAAGTGGGTCGATAGGCCGCGGAATGCGAGCATTGGGTAAAGGACCCCGAATGCAGCGCCGTAGAAGTGCGCCATATGGTCGATGCGCTGTTCGGCCCGTTTGCCCTTTGCGTAGGAGTAAAAGAGGTATGTCGCCCCGAAAAAGATGCCGGGGATGGGAAGCAATCCGAAGAAATATATGGGCGACCAGGGATTAAAGCATATGCTGGCAAATACGAGAGAGGATACGCCGGCCGAGGCTCCGATGGAAAGATACGTTTCATCGTTTTTCTTCCGTTCGGTGCTGACCAACGATGAGATGATGCCGCCGCCGAAGTAGAGTATTAGGGTTTGGCTGTATCGTCCTCCGGGCATGTCGGTGAGGACGCCTTGCAATGCCTCTGCGAAGGAGTAAAATACAAGCATGTTGACAATTAGGTGGGTCCATCCGCCGTGTACGAACATGTGGGTCACGAGGCGGTACCACTCGTTGTTTCGCACGATGCGATAGGGCCAAAGTGCTAGCTGGTACGCAAAGTTGGGGTGTAAAAATCCGTGGTATGAGATGATGGCAGTTAATGCAACGATAAGTAGAATCATGCGCCTCGGCTATTTCATTATTCTAAGCAAAAGTTCTTTCAACACTTCTTCCTGGCTGGGCGGGGCGCCGTAGAGGCCCTTGCTCAGCATATCGATGTAGCGAAGCCAGGTAAAAATCATGGGGAGCTGTTTGAGGGGGTAGCGCATGGATGCCTGCTGAAACTCTTGGAGGAAAAAGGGGTTTACCCCCATGGCTTTTGCCACCTCATCGTGGGGGAGCTGCCCATCGAGCGTTTGGAATTGTAGGATTTGAAAGAAGTAGTGCGCCACGCGGTCTAGAATGGGCGTTGTGGCGTTGCCCTTCGCCTTAGTTGCCATGTAGTGAACGATTTGCAGCGCTCGCGCCTTATCGCCCATGCCGATAGCTTTAGTGAGGTTGAAAACGTTGAATTCTCGGCTCACCCCGATTGTATCAAAAACTTTTTCCTTTGTGATTTTGCTCTCGCTTTCTCCCATCGATACGCGTAGCGTTTCGAGAGCATTTTCAATTTTATCGAGTTCTGTCCCGACGTGCTCTTTGAGTACGCCAATCGCGAGGGGGTGGATTTCGAGCCCCTTTGCTTTGGCCCGTTCCTTTATCCAGCCATCGATTTGGTACTCTCGGAACGCTTCCGACTGATATACCACACCATTTTTTTTCGCGGCGTTTAGCAGCGCGCCGTTGGTTCCTTCGCTCGGTTTGAGGGTAGCGTGGAAGTTGAGCACCAGAATGGTTGAACCTATGGGTTTGCTAGCGTACGCTGCAATGATTTTCAAGCTTTTGAGCATTTGAGCCTCTCGTACGACTACTAGCCGCTTGGGTGCGCCGAATGGCACTTGCTTGCATTGCTGCGCCACGATGCTGTCGGTCGTGTCGAGACCGTAGAAAATGGTTTGGTTGAAATCCCGCGCCTCGGGTGGAATGGTGCGTTCAAGTAGGTAGTTGCAAAGCTCGTCGCACAGGTAGGGCTCGTTGCCGTGGAGGACGTACACGGGCTGCGTTTCTCCAGAATCGATGGATGCCTTGATGGCGTTGGCCCTTTCGATAGATTTGTTGGGCGATGCCATGGCTAAAACCTAAGATGTTTCACGGAATGTCCGTTAGCCTCGATGCTTCTGAGCGTGGCAATGCCTATTTTCATGTGGATGTCCGCGTAGAGGGCTGACACTTTTCTGTCGCTTTCATGCGTTTTAATGCCATTGGCAATCATGGGTTGATCGGACACGAGGAGCACCGCGCCGCATGGAATTTTATTGTAGAAACCCACGCTGAAGATGGTGGCGCACTCCATGTCGACTGCCATGGCGCGTATTCGCAGCAAGTACTCCTTAAAATCGTTATCGAATTCCCAGACGCGTCGATTGGTGGTTAGGACAGTGCCTGTCCAGTAGTCTGTTCCGAATGTTTCTGCCACTTCGGCGGCGGCGCGCTGTAAATTGAAGGAGGGTAAAGCTGGCACTTCCGGTGGAAAGTATTGGTTGCTCGTCCCCTCGCAGCGTATGGCGGCCAGGGGAAGGATAATATCGCCGAGCTGATTGACGTGCTTAAGGCCGCCGCATTTGCCGAGAAAGAGCGTTGCCTTTGGCTGTATGGCGGAAAGTAAATCGATGATGGTAGCTGCGTTGGGACTCCCCATGCCAAAATTGATGGCGGTGATGTTCCCAGCGGTTGCGCACGGCATATTGGCGTTGGGGTCGACCACCGTGGCCTTCTCCATTTGGCAAAATGTATCGAGGTAACCGCTAAAATTGGTCAGTAGTATATATTCACCAAAGCCCTCCAAAGGTTGGCCTGTGTATCTCGGAAGCCAATTCGTTACGATTTCTTCTTTCGTTTTCATACCGATTTTGTCTGTGGCCTACGGGGATGAATGTCCATTGCGATGCACGCGAAGGTAACTACTTTTTTGCACTGTTTCTTGAGGGGGTACGATGCGAAAGAGGCATCGGCGGGTTGCCGATGCCTCTTTTCACTTCGTGCTACAGGAGTTTTAGTAGCCAAATAGCTCCTCCAGCGTCAACTTCTTCACCGGGCCTAGCTTCTCCATGCTCTTGAGGTCAAGTTTGTTTTCATCGCCCACGAGCGAGTAGTTGTAGGTTTGCCCTGAGATGTACGTGTTAAAGTACGCCTCGATATCCTTAAGGCTTATTTGTGGTATGTGCTCAAAGATATACTTATTCGGATCCTCATTTAGCCCCAGCTTCTTTATGGCTAGGTATCTAAACGCATAGTTACGGGGATCCGTGCGGATGGTGCGAAGTTTTGCCATGGCCGACCCCTTCGCCACGTCGAAAGCAGCCTGCGAGCTTTTCATGGTCGTGAGAATCTCATTCATAGCTTTCACGGCATCCGGAAGCTTATCGGCCTGCGTGCTCATGTAGCTCGTTACGCTGTAGCTCTCATCGAGATCGCTTACCCCATTGTGCATTGCGTGGCAGGAGTAGGCTAGCGAGCGAGCTTCACGAATCTCTTGGAAAACGATCGAGTTCATCGAACCGCCGAAATAGTTGTTGAAGAGGGTTCGTATCGGCTCAATCGAAAGGTCGAATTTCTTCTGATTATTCGCGAATTGCCCGATGAAGCACTGCTCAGCAGGGAAATTCGCGAAATACACCGTGGTGCTTTCGGGCACAACCTGCTTGAAGGTGTACAGCTTATTCGGTAGCGTTTTTGCGCTCGCCGGGGCGGGATGCGTGCTGCTAAGCACTTGCTGCGCCGTGCTCATATCGTTGGGCGAGTAGTACGATATGTAGTGCGGCATGGCGAAGAGCGACTTAACTTCTTCCACCAGTTGCACGGGCGACAGTGCCTTAAGCTCCTTATTGCTCAGCACGGTGTTGCTGGGGTTTATCGCGCCGTAGGTGGCGTATTCGCTTACCATACCGTAAACGCTCGAAGGCATCTTCTTCGCATCGCTTCGCGCTTTGAGTAGCGTTGCAATGTACTTTGCAGTCTTCGCCTCATCGGAGTCTGGGGTTAGGGTGGTGAGGTGGCGCTCTATGAGCTTTAGTGCCGCTTCAATATTTTCGTTCAGCCCTCGGATCGTGATGGACGTTTGGTCACTGCCGGCCCGCATACTGTAATCGCAGCCTAGGGCAAAGAGTTGCTTCTGAAAGTCTAGCAGCGTGCCGTCGGCATCGCCGAGGTACTGCACGTAGTCGAACGCCGTCTCTATAGTTTTAGAATTCTCCGTGCCCATATCGAAAATATAGCTTACGGAGAATAGGCTATTGCGGGTGTTCTTCGTTTGCAGCACCTGCACCCCGTCGCGCAGATCGTACTTCGCGATGTCATTCTCGAAGTCGACGAAGCGCGGCTCGATCGGGGTCGGTTGCGCATTCTGTATGGCAGTGACGAAAGCGCTTACGGAATCGCGATTCATCTTGATCGGGTTGATTGCCGGTTTCTCGAATTTCGGAGTGCTGGCTTTCGTTCCCTGGCGTTTGTAGACCACGGCGTAGTTATTGTCGTTGAGATACTTGTTGGCAAAGGCCACAATCTGCTCCTTGGTCACTTTCTCCATATACTGTTCGCGATGCGCAACCTTTTCCCAAGGAATGCGCGCCACGAAGGCTGTTCCCATGATCTCCGCGCGATTCCTATTCGATTCGGAGCGACGGAGGAAGCTGTAGCGCTCGTTGGTCACGATGCCCTTCAGCATGGATTCATCGAATTCTCCCTTACGGATTTTATCCAGCTGCTCGAGCAGGAGGCTTTGAAGCTCCTCAAGCGTTTGGCCCTCCTGGGGCTGGCCGCCCATGACAAAGGCGTCGTAGTCGATAAGCCCAAATACATTCGCGAACGAGTACTGCACCTTCAGGGGTTGGTTAAGATTCTCATCGAGTAGTCCCACCATGCCGTTGTAGAGCACGTTGCTCAAGATTTCACCCACAAGGTTCTCATCATCAGCAGCGCCGGGGATAAGCCACGACATCATGAGCGTCGCCGGCTGTGGCCCAACGATCTCTACCTTCCTCACCTCGCTCTTGGCGGGTATTGCCACGCTGAGCGGAGCGGGTATATCGGGGTTAGCCTTTAAGCCGCCAAAATATTTTTTGATAATCGCGAGCGTGGCCTCGGGATCCAGATCGCCGGCGAGGCATATCGCCATATTGTTTGGGCGATACCACGTGTCGTAGTGCTTTTGAATGTTGATCAATGAAGGATTTTTGAGGTGCTCCTGCGTGCCTAGCGTCGACTGGGTCCCGTAGGGGTGCGGCGCGAATGTGGCTGCCATGAGCGAGTCGTACATCGCGCTATTATCGCTGTTGAGCGACATGTTTTTCTCTTCGTACACGGCCTCTAGCTCCGTGTGGAAGCCGCGCATCACCATGTTTTGGAATCGGTCGCCCTGAACCTTCGCCCAGTTCTCTATCTGGTTGGAGGGGAAGTACTCCACGTACACCGTCTGGTCGTTCGACGTGTAGGCGTTCGTGCCAGTCGAACCAATGGTTGACATCAGCTTGTCGTACTCATTCGGAATCCCGTACGTTGAAGCTTCGTAGGAGATGCGGTCAATCTCCTTGTACGTGGCGGCCCGCTCCGCGGGATCCGTCTGCGTGCGGTACTTCTCGTAGAGCGCGACTATTGAATCGAGGTATGGCTTTTCGAGTTCGTAGTTCGACGTGCCGAACTGCTTTGTCCCCTTGAACATTAGGTGCTCGAGGTAGTGCGATAGCCCTGTGGTTTCCGCGGGGTCGTTTTTGCTACCTACGCGCACCACTACCGAACCCTGCACCTTAGGCTCATCGTGGTTGACCGACATGTAGACCGTCAGCCCATTGTCCAATGTGTATATGCGAACGTCAAGCGGGTCGTTTTTTACTGACTCGTATTTGTCCGCGCTTTTTTGCTCCCCGCATGACAGCATCCCCAATGCCATCAATCCCGCGGTGAACGCTATGACTACGCTCCTCATCTTCATCGCTACTTGATTTTTACGTTTTACGACTAGGCAAAGGTACAACATTTTTTAAAAAAATCCGTAGTCTCGCCCCGCTCTCTATTTTAGGCCTGCGCTTCGCTTCCCGCTTCAATGCGATTCTCCCGCTAGAAGATTTTATATGGGTATGCCGTGGAATCGCGTGCTGCACGGATGGGTGGGACTTCGTCCTGCCGGGCTTGCCCGGGCTTTAGTACCGGCTGCTCCCTGCACGGTGTCTCCTTGCTGAGGAATGCTGAAGAATGATCGGAAGGAAGCGAGGGTAGTGGGCATCGCCCGTTTGGACGAGGGGCGGGTATCACGATGGGGAAGCGTTCTTCCGAAGGCATTTGCTGGCGTTGGGAGTAGGGAGTCAGGCGCATGGAGTGGTTGGCAGTGGGTTCGTTTACCAGCAGAGCGCCCCCCAATCTCGCCTTTGGAGATTGGGGGGCGCTTGCTTCTGTAGGTGCTTGTCAATCCTAGTCTTCTACGCCTGTACCGTGGTTCCGTTCAAAGCGTTTCACCGCCGCTGCGCACAGGAAGTAGCTTAGCGCTATTATTACCGGCCAGAGCAGGAATGTTACTATTTGGCATACCATCTTTTTATCCTCCTTCATTTTAATACAATGCGCCCGACCCCTTCTGCGGCTTTTCAATTTCTTGGGTAGTCATCTTATGCAGATCGATGCTCTTCCATGCGTACCATATGTATCCCGCTACAAATGGGATGAGTAGCGATACGTAGCTCATCGCCTTCAGCGTGAAGGGGCTTGAGGAGCTATTGTAGATGGTCAGCGAGCTTTGCAGATCGGTCGACGAAGGGTAGTACGACGTGTTGTTGAATCCTACAATCAGGAATAGCGAGAACACGGTGAGCACCGTGCCTAGGCCCGAGAACCATATCCCTTTACGCCCCTTCGTGAAGAGCGTAGCCCCGATGCCCCAAAGCACGCCCACCACGCCGAGCAGGAATAGCACCAGAACCACCGGCATCTCTAGAAAGTTCGTGAGATATTTGTACGGCGCTAGGTAAACCTCCCCGCTTTCTGGCCTTACCGCGTATCCGTTGCTTAGCAGGATGGAGATCGCAAAGCCTAGAAAGAACACGAGGAACGCCGTGGCGTCAATCCGTAGCACCTTGCGGCAGCGATTCGTGAGTTCCTCATCGTTGATGGCGTTGACAAAGTACTGCAGCGCGAGCACCCGCGCCAGGAAGCACACCGCGAGGCCTAGCATCACGTTGCGAGGATCCAGCACCGCCTCTAGCCCATGCCACGCGGATCCCCAGCTCGAGATGGCCGTGAATCCTGCCGATGGGTTGGTGAGCGCCTCGAGATTGGCGAGATTCATTTTTGAAACCGTGAAATCCGACCCGGTGAAGAAGGTGCCTACAGCCGTGCCGAGCAGTATGGTGCCTAGGAATCCGTTGAGCACCAGGAATGTGTCGAACGTCTTACGCCCCAGCACGTTTTTAGGTTTAGAGCGGTACTCGTACGACACCGACTGGATCACGAAGCATAGCAGTATTGCTATCCACACCCAGTACGCCCCCCCGAAGCTGGTGGAGTAGAATAGCGGGAACGAGGCGAAGAAAGCCCCGCCGAAGGTTACCAGGGTTGTGAAAGTGAACTCCCACTTGCGCCCTAGCACATTCACCATCATGGCGCGCTCCGTCTCATTCTTGGGTAGGTACGGTATGAACGTCTGCCCCCCCTGCACAAAGAGTAGAAACACGAGCAGCGCCCCGAGCACGGATATAATCATCCACCAGTACTGCTGTAGTAACACGTAAGTTCCGTCTAGTAGTATCATGCTAATCCCTCCCCGCGTTTATTCTTTTGGTCCGAGTTTAATCTGTTTGAACATAATGCTCAACTCCGCCACCAGTAGTAGCGTGAAGAGAACGGCGAAAATGGCGAACGTGATTTGCACTGCGCTCGCGTCGATGCGCGACACCGCCGCGGTTAGCGGCAGCACGTCCTGGATCGCCCACGGCTGGCGTCCCACCTCCGCCACGATCCATCCCGCCTGGCTGCATATGTACACGAGCGGCACCATGATAATCGATGTGATTAGCAACCAGCGGCTCTGCATCCTATTGCGGAGTACGCGCCATAGCACCAGTATGAAAAAGAGGAAGAACACGCCCCCCAGAATCACCATGATGCGGAATGAGTAGAATGTCAGCGGCACGTTCGGCACGAGGCTGCTGGTGTCGTTGAGATACCCGTAGCCGAAGTACTGAAACTTCTGGTTAAGCTCTGCCCGGGCGGCCTCCATCGCTTCGACCTCACCCGCCTTTTTGGCCTCGTTGTACGCTTTCAACGCCGCGATGGCCTCGCGCCCAATTCTAATTTTCTCCTCGGCCGACGGCTCCGTCACGGTTACCCCCTCGGCGTTGACGTACGTGTAACCTCCCTTTATAATATCATTAACCCCCGGCACAAACGCATTCGCATCACGATACCCGAGCCACGATAGCATCCGAGGAACCTCCATCTTGAAGTGGAACGCCTCTTCCGTGTCACCCGGCTTTTTCTTCGAATTGAGTATGCCGAACCCCACCAGCCCCGCGCCTTCCGTCCCATCGTATAGGCCTTCCATCGCCGCGAGCTTCATCGGCTGTTTTTGCGCAACCTGAAAGGCCGATCCGTCCCCCGTGAATATCACGAAGCATGTTGACACCAGCCCAAAGACGCTGCCAATGATGATGCTCCGCTTCGCCATGAGCTGATGCCGTTTCTTCAGCATGTACCACGCGCTGATGCCGATGACCACAATGGCGGCAAGCATATAGCCGGAAGTGGTGGTGTGAAGAAATTTATTGACGGCTAAGGGGGAGAAGAGTACCTCCCAGAAACTCACCATCTCGTTGCGCGCCGTGTCCGGGTTGAATGCCATCCCCGCGGGGTATTGCATCCAGCTGTTGGCCACAAGGATCCACAGCGCCGAGATATTCGCGCCGAGCGCGGTGAGCCATGTGGCGGTGAGGTGGAATTTCTTGCTAACCTTGCCCCAGCCAAAGAACATGACCGCGATGAACGTGGCTTCCATGAAGAACGCCATGATCCCCTCGATGGCCAGCGGCGCCCCGAATATGTCGCCCACGAACCACGAGTAGTTGCTCCAGTTCGTTCCGAATTCAAATTCGAGGATTAGCCCCGTGGCAACCCCTATCGCGAAGTTGACGCCGAAAATGCGCATCCAGAATTTGGTGGCATTTTTCCACCCCTCGTCGCCCGTGCGCACGTAGAGCGTTTCCATAAACGCAATCATCACGGTTAGTCCCAGCGTGAGCGGAACGAATAGCCAGTGATACATGGCCGTTAGCGCAAATTGCGCCCTCGACCAGTTTACTAACGATATTAACGCTTCATCCATAGTATTATAGACTTTTAATCATTTTTTCTTGTTAACTCCTCGAGCACGTGCTCGCTGCGCTGCTCGTTGGTGTCGTACCGCGTGTTTAGGTAGTTGGGGAAAAAGAAGACTTTTAGCACGGCAAACATCACGAAAAGCTTGATTAGGACTATAAGCCACACAATCTTCCAGGTGCGGCTCATGGAGCGAAACCCTTCGTAGTAGAAAAAGAAAACCCGCGCAACCAGGCTGCGTCTGGACGCTCCGCGCGCTGCTGTTCCCCCCATTGGCGTGTTGCTGTTTGCCATCCTTCCCTTTCTCCCGTGGGGTATCCCCATGGGGTCCACTTGCTACATACCCCGCGAAGGTATGGACTTATCGAATGTTTTCCAAATGGGGCTTCGCGCTCTCTGTTATTCCGGTGGGGCGCTTCGCGCGTGCAGGTCGATTCCGGCTCTATTTCGAGGTATTCGTGGCGGTGTGAGGATTGGATGCTATACGTGCAAAGGCCGCTGCACCCGGTGTGGGCGCAGCGGCCTTCGCGCGCGGCAGCTGGCCGCTACTTAATGTAGCTCTCTATGGGAGCGCATGTGCAGACCAAGTTCCGGTCGCCGTAAGCGTTGTCTATGCGGCTCACGTTCGGCCAGAACTTGTTGAGGCGTATCCACGGGAGAGGGTACGCGGCCTGCTCCCTGCTGTAGGGGTGGCGCCATTCGTTGGCGGCAACCTCCTCCGCGGTGTGCGGGGCATTGACTAGCGGGTTGTCGTCCTTCGGCATTTTGCCATCGCCGATGGTCTGCATCTCCTCCTTAATCGTGATGAGCGCGTCGCAAAAACGGTCGATCTCCGCCTTCGATTCGCTTTCCGTGGGTTCGGCCATGAGGGTCTCATGCACCGGGAACGACAGCGTGGGCGCGTGGAATCCGTAGTCCATCAGTCGGCGGGCAATGTCTGCTGTTTCCACACCATACGCCTCTCGGCAAGCGCGGCAAGCCCCGATGCATGCGGGGCCCACACGGCCGGTCTCCCCGGTGTAGACGATGCCGTAGGAAGTTTTGAGTCGGGCAGCCATGTAGTTGGCGTTTAGGATGGCTACCTCCGTGGCGCGGGTCAGCCCCTCTTCGCCCATCATGCGGATGTAGGCGTACACGATGGGTAGCACGTACGCGCTACCCCAGGGCGATGCAGCCACGGCGGTAATCCCATTCTCCCCGCCGACTTTCGCCATGCAGTGCGTGGGTAGAAATTGCGCCAGCTCCTTCGTTACGCTGACGCTCCCTACGCCGGGGCCTCCGCCCCCGTGCGGGATGGCGAAGGTCTTGTGGAGATTGAGGTGGCACACGTCCGCGCCGATGTAGCCCGGGCTGGGTAGCCCAACCTGGCCGTTCATATTCGCCCCGTCCATGTAGACCAATCCGCCGTGCGCGTGGATGATATCTACCATTCG
>JABCPG020000096.1 GCA_013333195.2 Bacteroidia bacterium | reverse complement strand
GGGGGGGTTTTGCTGGGGGCTTCGCCGGGCGCCGCGCTTGGGGGGGGGGTGCCTGTGTGGCCCCCGGGCCGCCCCCGGGGGCGGGCCCCTTTCTCTGTGAATGGAGTGCGCCATGCCGGGCTGCACCGTCTGAACGGTTAATTTGGGCGCGGGAGGTCTTGTGGGGCGTTACGGGGTTGCGTAGAGGGGGTTACCGCTGCTGGATACCACTGTTATAATTGGGGGCGGATAGGTGGAGTGTGTTTCTTTTGGGCGGGGCAAAAGCGTGCGAAGCTACGCGGTAGACGCTAGAGGGCGCGTGCGCGTAGTGTCGATAGGAAGAAGGGGAGGGAAGCTTTCCTTTCGCGTATAGAGAGGGGGCAAAAAAAAGGAGAATGGATATCCATTCTCCTTTTTTGACTCTTAGGGCCTCGTGTATTGCTTCCGAAGAGTTTTTTCTTACTCTGAAACCACATCAAATTCAACATCAGCGATTACGTCGCGATGTAGCTTGATAGAGGCTTTGTACGAACCGACTTCCTTGACGGCATCCTTGGGAAGCGCGATGCGCTTGCGATCGATATCAAACCCTTTCGCCGCGAGGGCTTCCGCGATTTGAATAGCGTTCACCGAACCGAAGATTTTCCCAGAGGAGCTGGTTTTGGCGCCGATGGTTAGTTTTACGCCCTGGAATTTTGCGGCGAGGGCCTCGGCCTCTGCCTTCAACTTTGCTTCCTTATGCTGCTGCTGGCGTATGGTTTCCTCTCGCTCCCGCCGAGTAGAGGCGGTGGCATTGACGGCCAGCCCCTTGGGGATTAAGAAATTCCGAGCGTACCCCGGCTTCACGTTAACGATATCTCCGTGCTCTCCGAGCCCCGCGACATCTTCCTTCAATATGATTTCCATAGTCGTTTTCTCCTTTTCAATTGACTTACTTCATTAAGTCGGTTACGAAGGGTAGCAAAGCGAGATGGCGCGCGCGCTTAACCGCGGTGGCCACTCGCCGCTGGAATTTCAAAGACGTTCCAGTGAGCCGCCTTGGGAGAATTTTACCCTGTTCGTTAAGAAATTTTTTGAGGAATTCGGGGTCTTTGTAGTCGACGTACTTAATACCACTTTTCTTGAAGCGGCAATACTTCTTGCGTTTGATGTCGACGGTTGGTGGTGCAAGATAACGAATTTCGTCGTTGTTGCTATTCTGCTGTACCATTACTGATTCTCCTTTACTTTTCGTTCATCCGCGCCTTCGGTTTGCTTGCATCTGCGCTTCTCCGCGTATTCGATGGCGTACTTATCCATCAAGACGGTGAGGAAGCGTATGACACGTTCGTCACGCCGGAACTGCGTTTCGAGCCTGTCAATAAATTCTCCTTCGGCCCTAAACTCGATGAGCTGGTAGAATCCCGTAGATTTTTTCTGAATGGGGTAAGCGAGCTTTTTTAGCCCCCAGCTTTCCTCATGCACAATCTCTCCCCCTGCCTGGGTAATGAGATTTTTGTACTTTTCGACCGTCTCCTTTACCTGGGCATCAGATAAAACGGGAGTTGCGATGAAGACGGTTTCATACTGTTTCACCATATCCTTTTAACAGTTAAATTACACGAAAATTCCGTGCAAAGGTAGCGCGTAATCCGGAAAAACGCAAGTGCTGCCGTTCCTCGTGGTGGAAGAGTGAGGTGAGGAAGCTTCGATTGCGCCGTGCGGTGGGTTGCGGCAGGGGCTAGCCGTTAGGGGTTAGTTTTGCTGTAAGAGAGCGTGAAATAGTAACGTTTTTTTACCTTCGCGTATGTAGGGGAAAAGCGCGAGGATGCGAAAGCAGGGAAAATGAGGGTACGAGGAGTCTTGAAGCGTTCGTTGAGAGTGCAGGTATCGCTTGCCGGGGCTACTATGCTAATAGTGGTGTCGGGCATTCTGATAGCGTTTGCGGTGTTCCGTTCGTTCCGGAGTAATCGTCAGGTATCGAATCTCTCGGCGCAGCTGAACGCCACGCGTCTCTCACGCAGCATAGGATCACACTTCAACGATGTGCTCTCCACGCTGCGCACGCTCTCCTACATAGTGGCTGGGGAGATGGGCAGTGATTCGACGCGCGCTGGGGCGCTGAAGGCGCTCGGGGCCCCGCTGATGCAGTACCCGCTGGTGCTCCACTTCGGGATGGTGCTGGAGCCGAACGCGTGCGGGTGGCGCGATGCGGATTTCGCCGGGCGGCCGGAATTTCCCCCTTCGGGTCGCTTTGCCACGGAGGCGTACATTGGCCATGCGGGTTTGCCGGAGTATAGGCCGATTCCCTCGGAAGAATTTGATTTTTCGGGGTCGTACTACGATGTGGGGAAGAAAGAGTTTTTTGATTTTGTATCGGAGCCGAAGCTCGTGCGGGGCGCGAATGGTGAGACGCTATGGACGTTGACGCTGAGCGTTCCGATAGCAGTGCATGGAGAGTACGTGGGGGTGATGACGTGCGATATGCTGCTAGATATTGTTGATATGCTGGTAGCGGAGTCGGCGCGCGATTCGATGGAGGTGGATTTGCTGTCGCCTGGGGGAGTGGTGGTGAGTAGCAGCACGGGTGGGCGTGGTAGGGGGACTCCCGTATGGGAGACGCTGGGCGATGCCGGCTTCGCAGAGACAGATTTCGCGAGGTTGAGCGATTCTACGATAATCAGTAGCCATTCGGCGGGGCGTTTTTACGTGCTGACGGCGTTCACGGTAGGCGGGAGTCCGCGCCTGATGAGCGTGCTTGTGTCGATGCCGCTTGCCCGAGTGACATCGCCGGCGTGGCGGGAGGCGATGGTATTCGTGTTCACGGGGTTGGTGCTGGTGGTTATATTTGTGGTGATGACGGCGGTGGCGATGCGCTACCTGATGCGTCCGGTAGATATTTTGCATAAGGATTCTCTTCGGATGGCGAGCGGGGATATGCGGCGCGGAGTATCGCGTGAGGTGACGCGGCGGAACGATGAATTCGGCGAACTAGGGCGTGCGGTGGATGGGTTGGCGAATAGTATTCGCGGCATGGTGCAAGGGATGATGGTAGCGGCGTTGAAGCTTCAGGAGGTGAGCGACCACACGAGTGAGCAATCGCGCGCCTTGACTGAATCCATAGTGCATGTGACGGCGTTGTCGGACAGTGCTACAGCCAGCCTGCTGCAGTTTGTAGAGAAGTTGGAAGGATCAATAGAGGGTGCGCAGGAGGCGAAATCCGCGATAGTGGAGGCGGGGGATTCCATGAAGACGCTTGCCGACCGTTCGCGTACCAGTCTACAGCAGGCGACTCGCATTGCGAAAGAGGTGGAGATTTTGCGGGAGTTAGCGTTGCAGACCAATGTTTTAGCATTGAATGCAGCGGTGGAATCCGCGCGCGCCGGGGTGGCGGGACGCGGTTTTGCAGTGGTGGCCACGGAGGTACGCAAGCTGGCAGAGCGGAGCAGCACCTCGGCGGGAGAGATAATCGATTTGGCGGATGTGGCGAGCGAATCGAGCGAGCAGACATCGCGAGAGATGGTGCGGTTGGAGCCGCAATTGATTCGCGCTGTGGAGGTTATTAATGCGGTGAGCGTGGCGAATGCGGGCACGCGTGAGGAGTCATCGCGGGTGCAGCGGATGATGCAGGAGCTTGGGTGCGCGATTTTGCAGCACGCGTCGCTAGCTGAGAATTTGGCGCAGAGCGCGAGGGAATTAGAGTTGCAGTCGAGCGAGTTGCAAGAGGTGTCGGGCAGATTCAAGACGTAGGACATAGTGTAAAAGTAAAAAGAGAGGGCATAAAGGAGCGATGGAGCGAAGAGCGTTGGTTTCCATAATAATGGGTAGCACATCTGACATGAAGGTGATGCGGGCGGCGGGAGAGTTCTTGGACGAGATGGATATTCCGTTCGAGATAAACGCGCTGTCGGCGCATCGGACGCCAGAGCTGGTATCGAAATTTGCGAAAGAGGCTTTGGGGCGTGGGGTGAAGGTGATTATAGCTGGGGCTGGTGGCGCGGCGCATTTGCCTGGGGTGATAGCAGCGTCGACAACGTTGCCAGTGATAGGGGTGCCGATCCGCTCGGCGACCTCGGTGGAGGGACTCGATTCGATCCTATCGATACTTCAGATGCCGTCGGGTATTCCGGTGGCGACCATGGCACTCGATGGGGCTAAGAATGCCGCGATATTTGCCGTGCAAATTTTGGCGCTAACGGATAGCACGATTGGGGAGCGTTTGGGTGCGTTTAAGAGAGGGTTGGCTGAAAAGATTCAAAAGGCGAATGTAGAGCTAGCCGGAGAGGAGTTCCGTTGTCGCGTGCAGTAGGTTTGGGCGGTGGCGCGGAGGATTCGCGGCCCGGGCGTGTGGATCCCAAGAAGCGTTTAGGTCAACATTTTTTGCGTGATGAATGCGCTGCGACATCGATTGTGGAGGCGGTCGAAGGTTTCGGAGGGGCGCATGTAGTGGAGATTGGCCCTGGGATGGGCGTGTTGACGAAGGGGCTAAGTAGACGTTTTGCGGGTAGATTCACCTGTATAGAGCTGGATGAGCAGGCAGTGGCGTATCTGCGCGCAACGCTGCCCGGTCTTGGAGAATCGTTGGTACATGCGGATTGCCTTCGCTTCGATTTTGGCGCGGTTCAGGCGCCGCGATTATCCATGGTGGGGAATCTGCCGTACAACATATCGTCGCAGATTTTGTGGAGGGTGCTATCGTTGCGGGATAGGGTGCAAGAGTGCGTGTTTATGTTGCAGCACGAGGTGGCAGAGCGTGTGGCGAGCGAGCCGGGCGGGCGTGAGTACGGCATTTTGAGCGTGCTCGTGCAGGCGTACTACGATGCGAGTTTGCTACTGACACTGCCCCCCGCGGCATTTTCTCCCCCGCCGAAGGTGCGTTCCTCGGTGCTTCGGTTGAGGCGTAACGGAGTGAAAGAGTTGGGGTGCGATGAAACATTGCTTGTGCGGGTGGTGAAAAGTGCGTTCAACCAGCGCCGTAAGACGCTGCGCAATAGTTTGCGGGCGGCATTTCCCGATGCTGGAGATGGGTTACCATTTGAGAAACTACGCCCTGAAGAATTGGGGGTGGCGGAGTTTGTAGCGCTGACCAATGCGATAGCGGATAGGGTACGTAGGTAGGGTATCCCCGGCGGCGCGTCGGGCTGAGAGAAAGGAGCGGGGCGGAAGCATTTGGCAGCGCGGAGGCGAGTTTTGGGAGATTGGGGCACTGAGAGTAGACGTACGTTTTTGGATTCACCCGGGCGAAGCGCGATGGGCATGGGTTTCGAGAGAAGAGGGGGAGGCGCGGAGAGGATGAGCGTAAGCAAAATTTTACGTGCGTTTGCGTGGGGGTGATGGTCGGCGTTTTTCTGCGCGTAGCGTGTGTGGTAAACTCAAAAAAATCGAGGATACCCATTCAAAATTGAGTCGGCGCGAGGAGGGATTAGACGTTAGATTTTAATTAAATATCGTCGCTGCGGGGATTAAGATAGCGAGAAGAAAGATAGCAAGGAGGGCCTTATTCGGATCGATTCGTGAGGGGAGTCGTGGTTTGATTTGGTGGAGAGCGAGAAATATAGTAACTTTGCCCTTTGTTTGAGGGTGTGTGCGCGGGCGAGAATGTTTGCGTGCAAAAGTATAAACAGTAGGTATGCCAACGATAGAGCAATTGGTAAGGAAAGGACGGACTGTGATAGATTATACAAGCAAGGCGCCAGCGCTCGATGCTTGTCCACAGCGTCGTGGCGTATGTGTACGCGTGTACACCACTACGCCCAAGAAGCCGAATTCGGCGATGCGTAAGGTGGCTAGGGTACGCTTGACCAACGGTAAGGAGGTGAATGCGTATATACCCGGAGAGGGCCATAATTTGCAGGAGCACTCGATAGTGCTGATACGCGGGGGAAGGGTGAAGGATTTGCCGGGTGTCCGGTACCACTTGGTGCGCGGGACGCTCGATGCGTCGGGCGTGGATGGGCGTAAGCAGTCCCGATCGAAGTACGGCGCGAAACGGCCGAAGGCTTAAAATTTAAGGAGAGAAGACGATGAGGAAATCAAAGCCGAAGCGTAGGGTTATACTGCCGGATCCTCGTTTCCACGATGTGGAGGTGACGCGTTTCGTTAACCACATGATGTATGACGGCAAGAAGAGCGTGGCGCTCTCAATATTTTACCGTGCGATGGACTTGGTGGGTGAGCGGATGAAAGAGGGGACGGAGGCACCGTTGGATGTGTGGCGCAAGGCGTTGTCGAATGTGACGCCGACGGTGGAGGTGAAGAGCCGCCGGGTTGGAGGTGCGACCTACCAGGTGCCGACGGATATGCGCCCCGAGCGGAAGGTGAGCGTGGCGATGAAGAATCTGATAGTCTACGCGCGCAAGCGGCCGGGGCGTGGAATGCCGGATCGTCTGGCGAACGAGATTATCGCGGCGTACCACGAAGAGGGTGGTGCGTACCGGCGTAAGGAGGATATTCATAAGATGGCGGAGGCGAACAAGGCGTTCGCGCATTTCCGCTTTTAGTGCTTAGGTAGACGATGGATAAGAGAGATTTAACGTATACCCGGAACATAGGGGTAATGGCGCATATCGATGCTGGGAAGACGACGACGACGGAGCGCATACTGTACTATACGGGTAAGACGCATAAGATAGGCGAGACGCACGAGGGTGCGGCGACGATGGACTGGATGGAGCAGGAGCAGGAGCGGGGGATAACGATTACATCGGCTGCGACCACAACGTTCTGGAAGTACGATGGGCAGACGTATCAGATAAACATTATCGATACGCCGGGGCACGTTGATTTCACGGTGGAGGTGGAGCGTTCGCTCCGGGTTCTTGACGGTGCGGTAGCGGTTTTTTGCGCTGTGGGTGGAGTACAGCCGCAGAGCGAGACGGTGTGGCGTCAGGCGGATAAGTATCGAGTGCCGAAGCTGGCGTTCGTGAATAAGATGGACCGTATGGGTGCAGACTACTACTCGGTGGTTCAGCAGATTCGCGATCGCCTCGGGGCGAATCCGATACCGGTGCAGATTCCGATAGGCCGTGAGGCTGGCTTTGTGGGCGTGGTGGATTTGATTGAGCAGAAGGCGTATCGCTGGGAGGGGACGGATAAGGATGCCGTGGTGGATGTGATAGAGATCCCTGCGGACCTGATGGGAGAGGCGAAGAAGTGGCGCAACCACATGCTGGAGGCGGTGGCGGAGTTCGACGAGGCTCTGATGGAGCGGTTTTTTGAGGATCCGAATTTGATTACGAAGGAGGAGATACTATCGGCTTTGCGTAAGGCGACGGTAGGCATGGAGGCGGTGCCTGTGCTTTGCGGGGCGGCGGCGCGCAACATTGGGGTTCAGCGATTGCTGGATGCGGTGGTGGAATTCCTTCCCAGCCCGCTGGATATAGGAGGCGTTGAGGGGACGGATGTGAACACGGGGCAGAAGGTGCATCGGAATCCCAGCATGGATGAGCCGTTCTGCGGTTTGGCGTTCAAGATAGCCACGGATCCGTTCGTTGGGCGTTTGGCGTACATCCGGGTGTACTCGGGGCATTTGGATAGCGGTAGCTACGTTTACAACGTGCGTACGGGTAAGAAGGAGCGTATTAGCCGCTTGTACCAGATGCACTCGAACAAGCAGAACCCGATAAACATTTGCGAGACTGGAGATATATGCGCGGCGGTGGGATTTAAGGATTTGCGGACTGGAGATACGATATGCTCGGAGGATGCGCCCGTGGCGCTGGAGGCGATGGTGTTCCCGGATCCGGTGATTAAGCTGGCGGTGGAGCCGAAGTCTCAGAAGGATATGGATAAGCTTGGGATGGCGCTGGCGAAGCTTTCGGAGGAGGATCCGACGTTCCGTGCGCAGACCGATGAGGAGACGGGCCAGACCGTGATAAGCGGGATGGGCGAGCTCCATCTTGAGATTATTCTGGACCGGTTGCGTCGTGAGTTTGACCTGGAGGTCAACCAGGGGGCGCCGCAGGTTTCGTACCGTGAGGCCATCACGAAGTTGGTGTCGTCGCACCGCACGGTGTTCAAGAAGCAGACGGGCGGTCGCGGAAAGTTTGCGGATATTATTTTCGACTTTGGGCCGGCAGATGAGGGAGTGGTAGGACTCCAGTTCGTTGACGAGGTGAAGGGTGGAAACATCCCGAAGGAGTTTATCCCGTCGGTGCAGAAAGGGTTTGAGGCGGCGCTGCAGAATGGCGTGCTGGCGGGTTACCCGCTTTCGAGCCTCAAGGTGGTTCTGCGCGATGGTTCGTTCCACCCGGTGGATTCGGATCAGCTGTCGTTCGAGATTGCCGGTCGGCAGGGCTTTAGAGAGGCGAGCCTTGAGGCGGGGCCGGTGCTCATGGAGCCTATAATGAAGGTAGAGGTGGTGACCCCGGAAGAGTATATGGGCGATGTGATTGGGGATATGAATAGGCGTCGGGGCCAGGTGTCGAGCATGGAGAGCCGTGCAGGCGGCAGGGTGGTGACGGCGCTGGTGCCGTTGTCGGAGCAGTTCGGGTACGTGACAGTGCTACGAACGCTGACATCGGGGCGGGCCACGTCGACGATGGAATTTTCGCACTACGCGGAGGTGCCGGCGGGTTTGGCGAAGGAGATAGTAGATGCCGTAGCGGCAAGGAAAGC